>CAJYHD010000806.1 GCA_913773715.1 uncultured Sphingobium sp. | reverse complement strand
AACGGGCGACGCTACGACAAGGCCTGGTTGTCGAGGCAAGACTTGCAGGGCGGCGGCAAGCTGACCTTCGTCATGGGGCCCAAGCCCAATACCGCCTGGGCCAGCAGCGCGGCCGCCGTACCATTCTCGATGAGCCAGCCGGGAGCCGTACGTCCATGACCCCCATCGCGATGAACCGTCGTAATCTGGTATTGGGCGGAGTAGCGTTGTCGGCGTCGCTGCCGTTCGGCGCGGCCAGCGCAGCGCCGGGCGCCGTGCTGCCCAGCAAGCGCCCGCCGCACGGCGAACGCGCCTTCACCAGCCCGGCGGTCGAGGATGAGATCAAGCGGGTGAAGGCGAAGATCGCCGACCCGCAACTCGCCTGGCTGTTCGAGAATTGCTACCCCAACACGCTGGATACCACGGTCCAGCCGGGCACGGTGGACGGCAAGCCCGACACCTTCGTCATCACCGGCGACATCGACGCGATGTGGCTGCGCGTCAGTTCGGCCCAGTTGCAGACCTATGTACACCTGACACCGCGGGACCCGGCCTTGCGGACACTGTTCCATGGCGCCATGCAGCGGCAAGCCCGGTGCATCCTGCTGGACCCCTATGCCAACGCCTTCATGAAAGATCCGACGGCGCGCACCAGCCTGTCGGCGGCGGGGGACGTCACCGAGATGAAGCCGGGCGTTGCGGAGCGGAAATGGGAGATCGATTCGCTCTGCTATCCGATGCGGCTGGCCCATGCCTATTGGACGGCGACCCGCGATCGGGCCCCGTTCGACGCGTTGTGGCGGCAGGGCATGGCGCGGGCGGTAGCGACCCTTCGCGAGCAGCAGCGGCTGAATGGGCCCGGACCCTATCATTTCCAGCGCCGCGACGTTTCGCCGACCGAGACGCTGATGTTCGGCGGATACGGCGCGCCCACCCGGAAGGTCGGGTTGATCCATTCGGGATTTCGGCCGTCCGACGATGCCTGTGTCTATCCATTCCTGATCCCGTCCAACCTGTTCGCCGTCGCCGCGCTTCGTGGTTTGGCGGTGGTGCTGAACGAGGCATGCGGCGACACGGCGGCTGCGACCGACGCCCGCGCGCTCGCCGACACCGTCGCCAAGGCGCTCGATGCGCATGGCAAGATGGCCGATGGCCGGGGACAGGAGGTCTGGGCCTTCGAGGTCGATGGCTATGGCAACGCGATCTTCATGGACGATGCCAATGTGCCCAGCCTGTCGGCCTTGCCGCTCCTGGGCGCGACGGAGCGCAACGATCCACTCTATCGGCGTACCGCCGCCTTGGCCTGGAGCCCGCGCAACCCCTATTTCTTTGCCGGGCGGGCGGCGGATGGTATCGGCGGGCCGCATGTCGGCATGGACATGATCTGGCCGATGTCGATCATCACGCGGGGGCTGCTCAGCGACGATGATGCCGTCATCCGTCAGTGCCTGGCGTGGCTACGCACCACCCATGGCGGCACCGGCTTCATGCACGAGAGCTTTCACAAAGACGATCCGACAAAGTTCACGCGAAGCTGGTTCGCATGGGCCAACGGGCTGTTCGGAGACTTCATACTGGACGTGGCGCGGCGCAGGCCCACGCTGCTTGCCGCACCCTATACGGCATAAGGGGAAAGACGATGACCACGGCAAATCGGCGGCAGCTTCTGTCGGGCACGGGATTTACCCTTGTTGCGGGCATGGTTCCGACCCGCGCCTTCGCGGCGGCTCCCGCCGCCGGCAAGCCCGATGTCTTCATCGGCACCGGCGGGCATGGGCACACCTTTCCGGGCGCCTCGCTGCCCTTCGGCATGGCACAGCTCAGCCCGGACACAGACAATGCCCGCTGGGATGCCTGTTCAGGCTATCACCGCGACGATGCATCGATCATGGGGTTCAGCCACACGCATCTGTCCGGCACCGGGATCGGCGACATGCTGGACGTGCTGGTCGTACCAAGCCGCGGCCCGCTCAAATTGACGCCAGGTAAGCTCGGCGATCCCAATCTCGGCTATCGACAGCGCTTCTCAGAGGAATTTGCCGAGCCCGGTTATTACCGGGTGCGACTGGAAAGCGGGGTGCAGGCCGAACTGACCGTCACCGAGCGTGTCGGCCTCCACCGCTATCGCTTCCCGCAGGGCGCGGGGCACATCCTGATCGACTTCGCGCATGTCATCGTCGATAGCTGGGACAAGGGCGAGGTGATCGAGCGCGCTTCGCTGGCGTTGGACGCCGATGGCGTGCTGACCGGAAGCCGGACGGTCAATCGCTGGGCCAAGGGGCGCGATATCCATTTCGCGATGCGGTTGTCGCGCAAGCCCGACCGCGTGCAGTTCTTCGGCGATGGCGACACACCGCTCGCCGGTAACGCCCGTGACGTCAGCGGTCGCAGATTGAAGCTCGCTCTCTTCTTCGATCAGGCCGGTGGGGAACCGATCCTGATCAAGACGGGCCTCTCAGCGGTGTCCGTCGCAGGCGCACGAAGGGCGCTGGCCGAGGAAGCACCGGCCTGGGACTTCGATGCACAATGCCGGGCGGCACGATCGCTTTGGGCGAACGAACTCGACTGTATCCGCGTGTCCGGCGGTACCGAGGCGCAGCGCACGATCATGGCCAGCGCACTCTATCATGCGCTGCTGGCGCCGACGCTGTTCTCCGACCGTGACGGCCGCTATATGGGCATGGACCGGCAGGTGCATCAGGCCCCGGTCGACCAACCCGCGTTCAGCACCTATTCGACGTGGGACACCTACCGCGCGCTCCACCCGTTGCTGACCCTCGTCAAGCCTCGCCAGGCCGCGCTATTCATCCGCGACCTCGTCCGCCAGACGCAGCAGAGCCCCTACGGGCCGCCGGTCTGGCAGCTTCAGGGCGTCGAAACCGGCACGATGATCGGCTGGCATTCGGTGTCGATCATGGCGGAGGCGAAGGCCAAGGGGATCGAGGCGGATTACGCCGCCGCCTGGCCCAATATCCGTCGACGCGCCTTCGATCGGACATTCAAGGATTCCGACGGCTCGCTGGGCCGCGGCGAGTATTACGACCGTGGCTATATCCCCGCGGATCTGGTCTGGGAATCGGTCAGCCGGACGCAGGAATATGCCTATGACGACTGGGCGATGGCGGTCTTGGCCGAGGCGGCGGGTGCGCAAGGCGATGCCGAAGCATTGCGGCGGCGCAGTCGCAATTACCGGAATGTGATCGATGCCAACATCGGCTTCGCCCGGCCCAAATTTGCCAACGGCCAATGGTGGGCGCCCTATGACCCGATCCAGTTGGGCCATATGCCCAAGCCCGGATGGCGCGATTACACCGAGGCCAATGGCTGGCAGGCGACCTTCCTCAACCAGCATGACGTGCACGGGCTGATCGCCCATATGGGCGGCGACAAGGCATTTGAGGCGCGTCTGGACGCATTGTTTTCGGCGCCCTCGACCCTACCCGATAATGCGCCGCCGGACATCTCCGGTCTGGTCGGCCAATATGCGCACGGCAACGAACCCAACCAGCATGTGGCCTATCTCTATGCCTATGCAGGCATCCCCTGGAAGACGCAGGCGATGGTCCGGCGTCTGTTGAACGAGATGTACAAGGCCGAGCCCGACGGCGTGATCGGCAATGACGATTGCGGGCAGACGAGCGCGTGGTTCATCCTGAGCGCGCTGGGCTTCTATCCGGTTGATCCGGTCAGCGCCGTCTATGTCTTCGGATCGCCGCTCTTCGACGATGTGCAGGTGAATCTACAGAACGGACGAACACTACGTGTTCGGGCGCAGGGCAATGCCCCTGACAGGCCCTATGTCCAGTCGGTCCGGTGGAACGGCAAAGCCTGGACCCGTAACTGGATTTCGCACGCTGATCTTATCCAGGGCGGTGAGCTCGTGTTCCAGATGGGCGGAAAGCCGTCACGCTTCGGCACCGCCCCGGCGGATCGGCCGCCCTCGCTGTCCTCGCCACGAACATGATGCCCCTGGCGTCGGACCCGGTCATGACGCTGCCGGAACGGCGAGCGCCTCTCTAGAATGCGTCCTACTGATCATGGCCGGGCGTCTTCCAAAGCGCGCCCGGCTTGGGAAGCAGGAAATGGCTGAAGGGAAGGATCGCGGCGCCGACGGCCGGAGCGTCGGCGGATAGCGCGGCACGCGCGACCGGTGCGAGGGCCGGGATGCCGTCACACGCTTCGGCCAGCCGGGTATTAAGACGATTCGTCAGGCCATCCAGCACGGCGGCGGGCAGCCGGCCGCCGATGAGGACGATCGCAGGATTCAACAGACAGTTGACCGCCGTCAAAGGCCCGACAAGTTGCGCTGCGGCGGCTTCGACCCACGCCTCAAGGCTGTCCCGGACCGCATGGTCGCCTGCGTCCTCGTCGCATGGAATGTCGGCGAGCGCGAAGCCATCCCTGTTCATGTGCATGGCCAGACCGGAACGGGATACCAGCGTCTGCACCTGCGCGCCTGTGGTGGTTCGGAGGAAACCCAGCTCCCCGCTCCGGCCATCCGCCCCGCGAATATAGGCATTGTCAACGACCACGCCCCCACCGAGTCCCGAGGATATCAGGATGTAGAAAAAGCTGGTATGACGCTGCCCCAGGCCGAATTGCATTTCGCCCATCGCGGCGGCAGCAGCGTCGTTCTCGGTGAACACTGGAAGCGCGAAGGGGCGAGCAAAGAGCTTGGCCATGTCGACCTGATCCCAATCGGCATAAGCCGCCGGTCGGCCGGGGAGATCGATGCTCCCGAGCTGATCGGGGCTGGCGACGCCGAGCCCGACCACTTGATCGATGGTGACCTGCGCCGCCTGCAGCATCTTGCGGATCGACGTGCGGTACAGCGCCGCGACCTGCCCGGGGAGCGCGAACGCGATATCCTCCGAGATTCGGGCGACCGTCTCCCCGGCAAAATCGACAAGTACGATCGTGACATGATCGCGATCGATATTGATCCCCAACGCGAAGCAGGCCTTGTGGCGGATCACAAGCCTCGTCGGAGGCTGGCCGCGGCCGCCACGCTGTTGGCCCGCCTCTTCGATCAAGCCATCGTTGAGGAGGCGGCGGGTAATGTTAGCGATGGCAGCCGTCGTTAGGCCTGTGATTGAGGCCAACTCTAATCTGGTCAGCGCGCCGCATACCCGAATTGCATGAAGCGTGATCCGTTGGTTATGGTCGGCAGCACGCTCGAGGTTCGTACCGAATAGGCGCGGGCGCTGGGCATCGATCATTACGCTGAACCGAAGCTGGCCATCAGGTTGACAGTGGCAGAGGGGCGCAATTCGCTTTCGGTATGCATAGGTCCTAGCGGTGCCTGTCGGATGTGGCCGACCCTGCATAACCTTTCAGTAATTACCCGGTCTGTCCACCACTAGCTTACAAAAGGGGGCTACTATGGTCAGGCAGCGCTGACAGGGAGAGCCATGATTGGTCTCCGCGAGGCCAATTTTGATTGATTTTGCCAAGGTGCTTGGTCCGAAGGACGCCTTCTTGTGCGCCGAGCGGGGCTGCTCAGACCAAGGTCAGCTGCCGACCACGCGCCCGGAACGCTGGTCGCGCGAACGCAACCGGATCAAGGACTGGATCGAAGCTGAGTGCTGGTCGGAGAAGAAGCAGGCCTTCGTCATGTACCGCGGTACCGACAAGCTCGACGCCTCCTTGGCACTTGCCGTCCGCTTCGGCTTTGATGGTCATGATCGGCTGCTAGCTACGATGGATGCGATCGATTGTGAGCTGGGCAGCGGTCCTTTTCACTATCGCTACACCGGCATGGACAAGGAGGAAGGGTGCTTTTTTGCCTGCTCCTTCTGGATGGTGGAGGCCCGTGCCGAACTTGGTCAGTGGCCTGAAGCCCGCCAGCGGTTCGATAAGCTAAACAACGCGTTGTCCCACGGTCACGGTATTCTCGCAGAGATGATCGATCCAGCGACTGGCGCGTTCCTCGGCAACCTTCCCCAAGGTCTCAGCCATCTGGCGCAGGCTATGGCGCCGTCCGTTCCCGACGGGGTGGCGTCCTGCAATCGACACTGATCCTATCTGAATGGAGATAACCATGACTGACCGTCTGACTATGCAGGATCCTCGTTCGCAATATCCGCAGCCG
>CAJYHD010000805.1 GCA_913773715.1 uncultured Sphingobium sp. | reverse complement strand
GCTTGCCGGCCTTCTGGCGGGCGGCGATGATCTTGGGAAAGCGCTTCTGTGCGTCACCCGCGGCGAACTGGCGGTACACCTCGCCCAGCGTGAACGGGAGCGCATCCTCGCCGTCATCGACCGTCGCCGCAATGTATGCCGTAATGCCGAGGAAGGCCGTTCGGGCACCCGCCGCCCAGAATGGGTCGCCCGTTAGCGGGTCGGGATAGAGCATCGCCGCGATCTTCTGTAGCTCGTTGATGACCTCCACCGGGTCACGCCGATCGATATAGCTGAGCGGGTTCCAGCGCACCGTCCGGCCGTTCGGGTCCAGCGGATTGAACAGGAGCACCTGCTGGCGCAGCACGTTCAGCCGGTAGCCGGCGGTGTTGTCGTAATTCTCCTGCTTGATGTCGAGGACGACGAGAGAGTCGGGCCAGTCGAGAAGGTTCGGGATGATAACCCCGACCCCTTTGCCGGCGCGGGTAGGTGCCTCCAGCATGACATGCTCGGGGCCACCAAAGCGCATGACCTTGCCCCCGAACTTGCCCAGGACAATGCCGCTGGGGGCCAGCAGGTTGCCCTTCCTGACTTCGCCCACCCGCGCCCAGCGCGCCTCGCCATGCAGTTTCTGGCGGGTGAACAGCGTCGAGATGATGGTGATAATCGTCAACACGATGCCAATGCCGAAGCCGATCAGGAACGGCTTGTAGACGATCGGATAGCTCTTCATCGCCCAGAGCGCGCCCGGCACCTTGCGCCACGGCGTATGGATGTTGAGGAGGTGCGAACTCCACAGGACGACGACAGCGCCGATCGTGGCGCTCATCGCCAACCCGATGACCGCGAGGAACAGGATCGCGCCCGGCTGGGATCCCTCGCTGCTCCGCACCCATTTACCGCTCACCGTCCGCCGCCTTTCTCAATCACGAGCTTTGCTCGCGGGATCGAACCACATTCCGGTCATGCGATAGCGCGCCGGTTGCCCGTCTCCTGGCGGGATGCGGTGCATCTGCACGACGATGTCCACGAGCGATCGCAACAGCGCCCGGACGTCCTGGCGATCGAGGTCGTTACCACCCTCGGATTCCTTCACCAGCAGCGTGAGCTGCTCGAACGCGCCCTCTGGCGTGTTGGCATGGATCGTCGTGATCGAACCCGGATGACCGGAATTGACGTTGCGGAGATAGAAGAAGGCGGTGCCGTCGCGCAGCTCCTGCAAGAGAATGCGATCGGGCCGCATCCGCAGCGCCGATTCCAGCAACTCCTTCGCGCCCGCCTTCTGAAGGCCCTTGCCATCCTTGGCGTACATCATGTGGACGCGGTTACGATGGGGTACGACCAGCTCGCGCGTGTCCTCGATCGTAAGAATCCGCTCATCGTCGGGGATCAGCTTGATGAGCCCTTTGGAAAAGCTGGTCTTGCCAGAGCCGGTCGCGCCCGAGATGAGGATGTTCTTCCGGCTCTCCACAGCCAGCTTGAAGAACGCCTTCCATTCCCCGGCATCGCGCAGCCGCATCAGTTCGGTATCGACTTCGGCGTGAAGCCCGTGCGGTCGTACCTCGCTGAACAGGCCCGCCCGCTCGAAATCATCGATGTCCATCGTCACGCCGGAAGCTTTGCGGATCGTGATCGAGATGAATCCTTGCTCCACCGCGGGCGGCACGACGACCTGCGCGCGCTCGCCACCGGGCAGGACCGACGAGCAGACCGGATATTCGGAGTTGATGTCCTGCTTCGTGAGACCGGCAATCAGTTTTGCGAGGGTCATGAGCGCCGCGTTGTCCAACGCCGGTTCCTCATGCCATTCCCATCCGCTCCGCGTTTCCAGGCCGATCATCCCCGGCTGGTTGATGACCAGCTCGGTGACGTCCGGTCGCGCGAGGTGCCGTTGGATCGGTTCGGCATTATGCTCGTAGATCAGCGAACTGCTGGTGGACGCCATACGCTCAGCGCCTCAATCCGATCTCATAGACCGAGCGGAAATCGAAGTCCTTCGCGACGAAGATCGCAGCCGTGTCACCTTGGTTCTTCTTCAAGATCGGACGGATCTGCATCGTCTGTTGGAGCACGGTCTGGCCTGTCGTGCTCGGCACCTGCGTCGTGTTGCTGCCGTTGCCGGCGAGCGCGCGCCCGGCGATGTTGGAGGCGTCCTCCAGCACGGAAATCACCAGCCCCAGGCCGAACCGCGCCCAGAATTGCGTATCGACGCCACCCGGCAGACCAGCTCGGCCGAGGCTGTCTGCAGCCGGCGAACCCAGATCGATCGCGACGCCGCGCGGTGTGAGTGCCCGCGTCCAAACGACGAACAGGCGCGCCTGCCCCTGCGTGATGCCGCCAGCATATTGGCCCAGCACCTTCGTCCCCTTGTCGAGAAGGACGATGCGGCCGTTCTCCGAATAGACGTCATGATTGATGACGCAGGAGACGAACCCGGCCTGTGTCGAGTTGATCGCCGTCTGGAGCGTACAGGGGATGACGGTTCCGGCACTCAGGAGGAGGTTGCGGTCCCCCACCGTCGTCGCGCGCACCGTCTGGATCGCCGAGTGGCCAAGCTGGTCGCTGACATCACTCGGCCCCTTCGTCGGTCCGGTCGCCGCGTCGTCCACCGCATCTCCGAAGCCGCTCGCCCCGACCCGCTGTCGCCTGACGGCAGATTGGCCGCCTTCGGCCTGATCTTCGCCACCAGCCCGCACCTTAGACGTCCCGTCGCCTGAAAGGTTAGCGTCGGAGGCCGCTCCCGTGGTGCCGAACGCCATGATCGGCGATCGCCGCGCTGCGTCCGCCATCATGCGCGCCTGCTCGGCACGGCGCTGCGCTGGTGACTGTTGGCCGTTTGATGCCGCTCCCGTGCTCGACGAGGGCGCCACGGTGTTGCCGTTGGCATCGACCGCGGTCTGTCCGGCCGTGCCCGCGATCGGCCGGCCGAAGACGTCGGTCGCCGGCGCGCCTTGTTGGCCGAGCTGACCCGCCAGGGCGGCGCGCTGCGCATTGGGCGAGTTCATCACGTCGTCCACCGACCGCTCGCTCGCCTTGGCCGGCTGCGCCGTGGTCGTCGTCGTCGCGGGGCGATGGAAGACACCATAGCCGATCGCAATGCCGCCCAAGGCACTCATCAGGCCGATGCCGGCGCCGATGAGCGCGATGTTGCGCCAACCGCCGCTGCGCTCGACTGCGCCATCCTTCTCGCTCGGGGGGACAGTGTCGGCGCCGACCTCACCGCCCCGGTCAATCACGTTGCCGACCATATCATTGCCCCTTCACTTTGCGCGTCACGACGTTGGAAACGGTGCCCGTCCGGTCGCCGCGATCGTTGCGCGGTGGTGCTTCGTTGTAGATGCAGAGGACGGACGTGCCGCGCCGGAGGCGGAGCTGCCGATAGACGGCATGGATCACGACGAAATCTTCGCGCACGTCGTAGGGGACGATCGTCTCGGTCCCATCGACGTCGACCGCGAAGATCGACGGGATATCGGCGTGCCCCGGATAGCGCAGCACCGTGAACTCGCCATTGTCGGAGATCTCGGTCGGTTGCAGCGAGGAATCTCCCTGCACCGTGTAGTTCATGTTCCGCACACCCTCGATCACCGCATGATCGAGCGCCGTTTGGGCGATGTTCGTCTCGATCGCCTTGGCCGCCTGGGCCTCGGCGATCTGCGCCTGAAGCGCGGCCGCCGCCCGCTCTTCGCGGGGATAGCGGAAGCGGACGCCGTACATCTGCTGTCCGGTGCCGAGCGAAAGGTTGAAATGATAGGTCCGCGGTGTGCCGCCAGCATTGGTCACGACGATCAGGTTCGTGCCTGCCGCCTTTTCGCGCGGCTTGAGGAACAGGATGTTACCGACCGGTGCGATCTGCCACGACACCGTGTCACCCAAGGCCGCCTGCGTCACCGCTTCGCCCGGACCGAACTGGATCTCGATCGCGTGCCGGAAGCTGCCGACGATCGTCACTACCTGATCGGGATCGTAGTCGACGTTACGCACACGCGCATCCTTGGCGCCGGGCCTGGGCGTTTCGGATGCATAGGCTGGATCGGGAGCCAGCGTGGTCGCCGCAGCGCCCACGACACAGAAGGCGACGAGGCGGTGCCAGATCGCGCTTACACCGCGCCAGAAGCGGCTCCTGGCCCCGCGGTCCGTCACCACCAGCGCGGTCAACGGGGGCGACAGATGCGCGCCGATCTTCTTGTGGAGCGCCGGCAGGAAGGGGACAACGACCCGTTCGGCATCGTTCGGGGTGTTCGACGGATTGTTCACGTCACGCCTCCGGATCAGAGCGATAATTGACGACCTGGAAGCCGAGCGGATTGAGATTGCGGTCCTTCTCGCTTTCGGGCGCCGTCGTGTATAGGAAGGTCAGGATCGCGACCCAGTTCTGCGCGACCGGCGCGTTCTGGCCTAAGGTGATGATCTTGGTGAACCGCACCTGCGCCACCTTGGGGCTCAGGAAGCTGATCGATCGGATGGCGATCGAGACGAAGCCTTTGGCGCCATAAATGTTTGACGGCGCGTTCTCGT
>CAJYHD010000804.1 GCA_913773715.1 uncultured Sphingobium sp. | reverse complement strand
GCGATGCGCTAGCCGAACTGCTGGCGAGCGGCGATGCGCTGGTCCATGGGTGCGAGGCGGAAACCTTCTGCATGGTCGCCGCCGAGGCGCGCGCCAGAGGCCTGCCTGTCATCCTGCCCGATCAGGGCGGCGCGGCGGATCAGGTGTCGACCGGCAGCGGCCTCCATTACCGGGCGGGGCAAGCGGGCAGCCTGGCCGATGCGATCGGACGCTTCGCGCAGGGTCGCGATGCCTATCGCAGCGCTGCGGTCGGAGCCGCGCCGTCCGTCATGACGATGGACGAACATTTCGATCAGCTTTTCCACGCTTATGAGGGTCTGTTCGATGCGCGTCGCCATGTTGCGTGAACCCACGCTGCCACCCGCGCCGACCGGAGCGGGACGGATCAGGGCACAACCCAGACGCCGCATGGTCGATGCCGAGCCGACCGATGCGGGTTTGCGTCACGTCGATAGCTGCCCAGGCTGGCCGATCATGGTGCGGATCATCTGGTGGGCGCTCCGCCGCCGCTGACTTGCCTTAGCGTTCCATCAGGCGCGGCATCAATTCCACGAAGTTGCAGGGCCGAAACCGGCTGTCGAGCTGGCTCGCCAATATGCCGTCCCAAGCGTCGCGCACCGCACCGGTCGATCCGGGCAGCGCAAAGATATAGGTGCCCCGCGCCACGCAGGCAGTCGCACGCGACTGGATGGTGGAAGTGCCGATCGACTGATAGCTCAGCCAGCGGAACAGCTCGCCAAAGCCCGGTATTTCCTTGTCCTGTACGCGTGCGACGGCCTCGGGCGTCACGTCGCGGCCTGTGACGCCGGTGCCACCGGTCGTCAGGATCACGTCAATGTCGGCATCGTCGATCCAGCCATCGAGCCGCGCGACGATCGCATCGGCGTCGTCTTTCTCGATGGCGCGATCGGCCAGCACATGGCCCGCAGCGGTCAGCCGTTCGACCAGCGTGTCGCCGGAGCGATCCTCCGCCAGCCCGCGCGTGTCCGACACCGTCAGCACCGCGATCCGCACGGGCAGGAAGGTCCGGCTCTCATCGATCGGCATCAGTCGGTTCCGCCGCCCATGCCGCCGCGCCCGTCGGCTCGGCTGATCCGCACCAGCTTCATGCCTTTGGCGGTGGGGAAGGTCGGCCACATGCCCTGCGCCATGCCGGTCAGGCAGTTCGCTGCGCCCTTCGCCTGAATCTGGTACATCCAGTAATTGCGCATGACGATGTTCACATAAGCGCGGGTTTCATAATAGGGCAGCGATTCGATGAAGAGCAGCGGATCGCCGCCATCCTTCACCTGGCTGTTCCAGCGTTCGACGGGAACTGGACCGGCATTATAGGCGGCCATCACCTTGGGCAGCAGCCCGCCGGTCGCATGGCTGTCGCGCAGCGTTTCCAGATAGCGCTGGCCATATTCCATATTGGTCGACGGCACGAACAGCTGATCGGGCGACGAAAGCCCCATGTCGCCGCCGGTGCCGGGCAGCACCTGCATGATGCCGCGCGCGCCCGCGCTGCTCACCACGTTGCGGCGGAAGCCCGATTCCTGAAGCGCGTGAGCATAGATCAGCGAGGGATCGACGCGCCAGCCGCCATCGGGACGCCAGTCTGGCGCGGGGAAGCGCGCGAAGCTGTCGGGTTGCATCCCTGCCGGGCCATTATGCGCCAGCCACAGCTGCGTTTCGGGCATGTTGAGCGCGTTGGCGAGGCGCAGCAGCGCGCCATATTGCGCCGTGCCGCCGAGCTTCGCCTGATAGCGGATCAGGTCGTCGGCGCGCCCTGTCTCGCCGATCGCCGCCATCGCGATTGCCCCGCGCACATTGGGGCTGGCCTTCAACTGCTGCCATTCGCTGTCGCCGAAGCGGTTTGCGACCGGCGCTCCGCCGAGCGGCAGGCCAAGCGACTCTTTCGCGAGCAGGCCGTAGAAGGTTTCGTCGAACTTGGCGGCAAGCTTCAGATAATTCTCGACCTTCTCCGCTTCGCCGCAGACCATATAGGCGCGCGATGCCCAGAAGGCGCCTGCCGATCGCATGTCGGCATCAGTCGCGAGCGCTGCAACCTGCCCGAAAGCGGGCGCTGCCGACCGGCAGTCATTCTGCCGCCATGCCGCAAGGCCGCTGGTCCAATAGGCCTGCACCGTCCAGACGCCGCCCGCGCGCGCTTCAAGCGCCTTGGCCGCCATGCGGCGCGCATTGGCATTGTCATTTTCGATATAATAGGCCCAGGCGACACGCTGCCGCACTTCGGTCAGCCCCTCGGGCGTCAGGCCGATCTCGCCTGTTGCCAGCAATCCTTCGGCCCCGACCGGATCATCGACCTTGATATAGTTCTGGATCTGCCCGGCGAGCGTGATCGCGGCGGCGTCGGTCTTATTGGCCGCGACATATTGACGGCGCGGCGCAGCGCCCAGCCACACCAGCTTCTGCACCTGCGGTAGCGTCGGCAACAGGGTCGCGCCCCGCTTTTGCGCCAAGCGGGATAGCTGGTCAGCCTTCGGTAGCCAGGGCGACTTGTTGATGAGGTCGAGCAAGTCGAACAGCTCGACGCGGGGCGATCCCTTGGCGAGATAGAGTTCGGCGAGCGCAATTGGGCGCACCGCATCCTGCATGTCGAGCGCCAGGATCTGCGCCTTGGCATCCGCCCATTGCTGGGCGTTGATCGCGCCGAAGATCGTGCGGTAGCGCGCCTTGTCGGCGTCGGACAGGAGCAGCGGCGAGGTGGATGCCGCGGCGGGGAAAGAGATGGTTGGAAGGGGAAGCGTGTTTTCGGCGGCAGCGGGGATCGCGATGCCCACCCCCAGGCTCAGCAGGGCAAGGCGAGACAGGCGGGTCGCGGCGCGTATCACGAATGGACTTCCTCGATCAGCATTTGCAGGGCGCGCCAGCATTCCGCCTTGGCCGCTGGCTGGCTGAGCAGCAGGCGCGGATGGAATGTGGCCATGGCGGGCACAGTGCCGCCGTTATGGTTAAAGGGGCGTAAACCATCTTCGCGGCTTTCGCTATTCGTGGCAAGCAGCGCACGGTTCGTCCGATCGCCCAGCACCAACAGGCGGCGGGGCGCGGCTAGCGATACCAATGTGCGCATACGGTCGGCTGCGAAATCGAGATCGCGCGCCTCGACCATGCCGCCGGGAGGACGCGCAAAAAACAAGGATGCGATAAAGACGCCATCCCGCTGCAATCCTATCGCGCGCAGCATCGCGTCGAGCAGCAATCCCGCCTTTTCCGCCATGACCACGCCAGCGCCGACATCGGCAGGATCGGGCATGTCGGTAACGATCATCAGCGGCGCAGAGGCGGGGCCGGTGGGTAGCAGCACCGGACCCGGCCACCGACGTTCCGGGGCTGCCGAATCGGATATCGCCCACGCGCCAAAGGTTTGGAGGCTGTCCGGCTTGCTGGGAACAGGGGCGGGGACCGGACGTTGGGAAGAAACTGCGGTTCTTGCGATGGCGGATACAGGACGCAGCCAATCGACCGCGTCTTCCGCTACGGCGCACTCGACGCCGGCCAATTGCCACCACGCCAGATAGGCGTCGGCGGCGACCGCCACGCTTTCCTGAATATCACCCCGCATCATTGCCTTAGGGCCAGAGGTTGACGAGGGGGTCAAGCTGCTTCATCGCATTGGATGGTAAAACGTTTGAGGAATAAGGCGATCGGATGACACAGGGTGCAGCCTGCCGGACGCCATTTACGGAGGGATTATGAGCGAACGGGAATCCATGCCCTATGACATCGTCATCGTCGGCGGTGGTCCAGCGGGTCTTTCAGCAGCGATCCGCGCCAAGCAACTTGCTGAACAGGCGGGGCAGGAATTGTCGGTCTGCGTGCTGGAAAAAGGGTCGGAAATCGGCGCGCACATCCTGTCGGGCGCCGTGATCGATCCCAAAGCGCTCGATGAATTGCTGCCTGATTGGCGCGACATGGGTTGCTCGCTGGCCGAAGTTCCTGTCACGAACAACCAGCACTGGTTTCTGACGCAAGGCGGCAAGATGAGCATGCCGCACATCATGACGCCGGGTTTCATGCATAATAAGGGCACCTATACCGGGTCGCTCGGCAATTTGTGCCGCTGGCTCGCCGAACAGGCCGAAGGGCTGGGCGTCGAAATCTTCCCTGGCTTCGCCGCCGCCGAGATCCTCTATCATGACGACGGCAGCGTGAAGGGTGTCGCCACCGGCGACATGGGCATCGCCCGCGATGGCGAGCGCAAGGCGGACTATCAGCCCGGCCTCGAACTCCACGCCAAATATACCTTCTTCGCCGAAGGCGCGCGCGGCCACCTGACCAAGATATTGAAGCGCCAGTTCTCGCTCGACGCAAACAGCGAGCCGCAAGTCTATGGTCTGGGCATGAAGGAACTCTGGGACATCGATCCCGCCAAGCATCAGCCCGGCCTCGTCATCCATACGCAGGGCTGGCCGCTGACGGACGCCTATGGCGGCGGCTTCCTCTATCACCAGGCCAACGGGCAGGTGGCGTTGGGCTTCGTCGTGGGCCTCGGCTATCGCAACCCGCACCTCTACCCGTTTGAGGAATTCCAGCGCTGGAAGCAGCACCCGGAAATCCGCAAGTTCCTCGAAGGCGGCCGCCGCGTGTCTTACGGCGCGCGCGCGATCAACGAAGGTGGCTGGCAATCGGTGCCGACGCTCGCCTTTCCCGGCGGCGCGCTGATCGGCTGTTCGGCAGGCTTCGTCAACGTGCCGCGCATCAAGGGTACGCATACGGCGATGAAATCGGGCATGCTGGCCGCCGAAGCCGCATTCGCAGCCATCGCTGTGGACCGGGGCGGCGACACGCTTGCCGAGTATGACGACGCCGTGCGCTCAAGCTGGATCGCGACCGAATTGCAGCTGGTTAAGAATGCCGAGCCGCTGCTTGCCAAATTCGGTGGTACGATAGGCACATTGCTTGCGGGTATCGACATGTGGATGCGGACGCTCAAGATCGGCCTGCCCTTCACGATGAGGCACAAACCCGACGCCGAAAAGCTGTGGCGCAAGGATGCCTGCGCGAAAATCGCCTATCCCAAGCCCGATGGGGTCATCAGCTTCGACCGGCTGTCGTCCGTCTTCCTTTCCAACACCAATCATGAGGAAGATCAGCCGGTTCACTTGCAATTGAAGGATCCGTCGGTCCCGATTTCCTACAACCTCCCTCTCTATGACGAACCGGCGCAGCGTTACTGTCCCGCTGGCGTCTATGAAGTGGTCGGGCTGGAAGAGGGAGATCCCAGGTTCCAGATCAACGCGCAGAACTGCGTCCACTGCAAGACGTGCGACATCAAGGACCCGACCCAGAACATCAACTGGGTCGTCCCCGAAGGCGGCGGAGGACCCAATTATCCGAACATGTAGGCGCCTTTTTGCTTTTCTGTCCATTTCACTGTCGCTTTGCGTACCCGTCGCAGCGAAGGTGAACCCGGACAGCGCACTGCATGCCTATGCCCGTGCGCGCCTTGCCGATGATGAAGGGGCGCTCGGGCTGGCCGTCGATAATTACCGCGCTGCACTCAATCTCGATCCGGCGCGAACCGAAATCGCGCGCCGCTCCTATGTGCAAGCGATGGAGGGCGGAGACCGGGCGCTGGCGTTGCGATCGGCGGCGCTGCTCGATCAGGAAGGCGCGCTTCCCCGCGATGGCACGCTGCTGCGCATTGGGGAGGCGCTGGGCCGCAAGGACTGGGCAGGCGCGACTCGCTTCACCGACCGCATGGTGGAGGAGGGCAATTTTGCCTTCCTCGCGCCGATCCTGCGCAGCTGGATCGGCCTGGGCGCGGGCCGCTACACGCCGCCCATCCTCGACGGCAAGGACCGCTTCTCGGCCTTGGCGCAGCGCTATATCGACGAGCATATCGCGCTGCTCTGCCTCGCACATAAGGATGTCGGCGGGGCGCGCCCCGCCATAGCCAAGGCAATGGCGGCACGGTCCATCGACACCGCTTTGCTGCGGCTGGAGTTCGCTGCGCAACTCGCCGCGCAGGGTGAGAAGGCCGACGCGCTTTCACTGCTGCCCGACAAGAACGCGA
>CAJYHD010000803.1 GCA_913773715.1 uncultured Sphingobium sp. | reverse complement strand
CTCGCTCCGGCGAAGCTGGTCCCTCAATGGCAAAAGCGCCTGCGGCAAATGTTTGATATTCGCCTGCAGGTTTACGACCGTTCCGTTGATACGCCGGCTGTGGACTTCTGGGATACGGCAAACATGGTGGTCGCATCTGTCCACACGCTGCGCCGGGAAGTTGCCGAAGGCCGCTCGGAAGGTAGCCGGTTTCTTGCGGCTGATCCTTGGGACGCGGTAGTGGTCGATGAGGCGCATCATCTGCATGCAGATGAACGCACAGGAGAAACCCTGTCCTTCCAACTCCTGCGCGCGATGGAGGAACGGCACAAGATCCGTTCCCTGCTTCTCTTCACGGGCACACCGCATCGGGGGAAAGACTTCGGTTTTCTGTCATTGTTGAGCCTCCTCGATCCTGATCGGTTCGGTCCAGAGCACGACATTGACGAGCAGCTCGCGAAGCTGCCGGATGTGATGATCCGTAATAACAAGGCGACCGTTACCGACCTCAAAGGGAACCGCCTTTTCACGCCGGTCATGGTGGAAACAAGGGAATATGCCTTTAGTCCAGCAGAGAGCGCATTCTACGAAACGCTGAGTGCATTCATCATTGATGGGCGCGCCTATGCATCGACCCTCGATGGGCGGGCCCAATCCGCGAGGATGCTCTTACTCATAGCACTGCAGAAGCTAGCGGCCAGTTCGATTGCTGCGATCCGAAGCGCTTTGACCAAACGCCGCGCGAAACTGGCAGATGTTGCTGAGCAGGCTCGTACACCTTCGGTGGCCATAACGGAGGGTGATGACGACGAGACATTGGATGACCGTGCCCGGGCGGACGAAGAGGCGTGGGGCAAGATGCTCGCTGAACTGATGGAGGGCGAGATCGCCCGCCTGGACGAGCTGCTTGAGTTGGCTGAACCCATTCAGCACGAGCGCAAAATCGAGCGCCTGGTTGACCTGATCGAGACCGATTTGCCCACCGGCGAGCCAGTGCTGCTCTTCACCGAATACAAAGCAACTCAGGCTCTCGTCGTTGATGCCCTGCATGCTCGATTTGGTCACGGCTGCTGCGGCTTCATCAATGGTGATGAACGCTTGGACGAAGTCACCAGAGCGGACGGTTCGCGGGGGCCGAAGAGTTGGTCGCGCGATGCGGCAGCGGAAGCCTTCAACCAAGGCACGATCCGCTTTCTGGTTTCCACCGAGGCAGCAGGCGAAGGGATCGATCTTCAGGAGCGCTGCGCGACGCTTATTCATGTCGACATGCCATGGAATCCCATGCGGCTTCATCAGCGTGTCGGCCGGCTGTCGCGCTACGGTCAGACAAGGCCGGTTCAAGTGTTCATTCTGAGGAACCCAGACACGGTGGAGGCGCGCATTTGGGACCTCCTGAACGCCAAGCTCGAGCGGATCCAGCGCACCTTGGATGAGGCAATGGATGAGCGGGAAGACATCAGCCAGCTCGTCATTGGCATGACTGGTCCAAGCGCTTTCGAGAAGGTTTTTGCTGCAGGCCAGACCCAGCCGCGAGAAAGCCTCGATCAGTGGTTCGACCGGGAATCTGCTACGATTGGCGGAGAAGACCTAGTCGATAAGGTCAAGACTATGCTTGGCAATGTCACTCGCTTCGACTTTGCCCAAGTTGGACGAAATCTTCCGCAGGTTGATCTGCCGGATCTCGAACGTTTCTTCTCGATGATGATGGAATCGAAGGGGCGGCGGGTGTTCCGGAGAGACGATGGTCTCGACGTTCTGACGCCCGAGAAATGGGCCGATGAAGACTACGCCATGCAGGATCGGTACAAGGGGCTGCTGTTTGATCGCAATGCTCGCTTGGGCAACGGCGAAGGCCCAACCCGTCTAATTGGCGTGGGGCACACACTTTTCGATCGTGCGTTGAAGGAAGCAGAAAACCTCCAATGGGCTCTGGCGACCTGCACGCGATTGCCCGCTCCGTTGCTTATCGCCTCAGTCCAGGATCAGATCACTGGCCAGGACCACTCGGTTACACAAATTATCCTAGGTGCTTGGCGCGATAACGCAGCTCAGATCCATGTTCTCCGGGACTGGGAAGTCCTTCAGTTGTTGAACACGTTAGGTCGCTCGGACAATCCGAAGTCGCCTGAAATCGATATCTCGCAGATGCGGGAGTTAGAGGCTGATCTCCTTGATGCAATGTCGCAAAGTTTGCCGACTGTCGCGGACATGATGACCCGTCCTGGCATCCGAAGCGAGATAATGCTCTTGCCGGATCAAGGCGCCGATACGTGACGGCTTAGACCGAATGGAGGAGAGGCTGCGCACTCTCCGCTGCGGGGCATGTTTTGCTGGTTACCGTCCTCGTTTCTGCTATGTTCCAAGGAGCGGCGGGATGAATGCGATCATGAGCAACTTTGACATCGATACTGGCAACCGACCTGCATCCCGGAATTGGGAAGGCCTGTCGGAGCTTGATCAGGCGCTCCGCGAGGATCGCCTGATGGAGTATCGTATCAAGAAGTCCTGGGCCGATCCTTGGGGGCGTAAGCTGACGATCATCGGGGGCTTCATCATTGTTGCCGTTTTCGCATTTTTAGCTGGTGCGTCATTCGGCCTGTGGTGACCGTCGCAGGTCACCACTCTTTCACTTCATCCGCTGCTTCTGCATTGGCACCTTGGGCTCCCTTTGTAACAGCGTCGAGGCGTCCGGTGGATCCGCTGATCCTTTGGCGACCGGTCGCCTGAGCCCTTTGCACCTCGTCATGAAGATCGCCGGCACCTACGCGGGGCACTGAACCGAGATTCCCGCCGCCGGTTTGTGCTCGGCCGCGCACCGATCCTGCGCCAGAGATTGCCGGACGTGATACGGACTGTCCGGGGACGAGTACGAGGCGATCGTCGATTCCGTCGCGAAGTTGCTCTGCATAACTTTCAATGAACTTTGCCTGCAATGCTTGGCCTTCCGGACTGAGCTGGAAAGTGACGTCGTCGAACCGCGCAGTCCCGTAGAAATCGCGGTTGCTCTCGATCTCGGCCAGACCCCATTCTCGGTATGCCTGCGACAGATTGAGGCTGCCTGCAGCGCTGTTTCCTTCGAAGAAAGACGCCTGGCTCTCGAGGCGATTAGCGAGCTCCTCGGCTCGGCGAGCCTCGACAGTGAAGCTCTGCGCTTCTGTCAGAGAAGCATTCATCCCGCTTGCGGTGCTCGAGATCGACGAGCTTGATGAGGTGCTGACCGAGCGAATGAACCCATCGCGGGTACTCGACCAGTTTCGGCTGTCAGACATCTGCGACAAGCTCCCAAAGATCCGGGAGCGGTCTTCGGATGCGATGCCGATATCGCTATCGGTCCACGTGCGTGTCCCACCGCCCTTCGCTCCTATGCTTCCCGAGAGCACGCCATTTGAAATCCCAGCTTTTGCCCCGGCCTCGCCACCGAGGAACCAGGCCGTGGAGATGTCATCGGCCGCTCTGCGCGACAGCCCGAATTGCCGCTGCAGATTGGTCGATGCCTGATCGACCTCGCTGAATGCGGTCTGGATACTGTCGGAGTTCGAGGTGCCGGTCGCGCTCTCAAAGGACGCGCCGCGGCTGAACTGGTTTCTCAGCTCGCGGAACTTCGTCACAGCGCTGGCGGTCGATTCCGTGGCGACATTGGCATAGGTCTCGCTGTTGGCACGGGCCTGAGATGCCATCGTCGACAGGCGTGCCGTGAATTCCTGGCCCAGCGTCGGCGTGAAGGGATAGTTGGAGGTCGGGATCTGGTCGTAGCTGCCGTCCGGAAAGCTCGTGGTCATTGCCCCGGTGTCGCTGAAGGTCCGTGTCTGCGGCGCGCCGTACGTGAAGCTCGGCGCAATCGTTCCTTGCGCAAACTGACGAGTGAGAACGCTCGAGTTTTCGAAGCTGGTGTTGCCGAGCGAGACGTTGCCGGTACTCGCCTCGCGGGCCGCTTCCTCGGCCGCGTTCTGGCTCGGGTTGAGGTAGCTCGTGGCGTGGTGTGAAATCGCCATGGCGCCCTTGGCCACACCGCCTGCCAGGAACGGCACCGATGCGATGAGATAGCCGGCCAGCAGACCGATATCGCTGTTGACGTCGGCCATTCCGGTAAAGCTCGCCAGGCTGAGGCCGTTGCTGCCCGTGACCGCGCTCATGTCGGCCGCGCCCTTGTACATCAGCATCATGTGGAGGATCACGAACAGCGGCCCCCAGGCCGCGAGATAGAAGAAGCCTGTCACATAGCCCTTGAGTGCGACAGGTCCCGTCTTG
>CAJYHD010000802.1 GCA_913773715.1 uncultured Sphingobium sp. | reverse complement strand
TGCCGCCGGGGTAGGGCGTGTCCTTCGGCATCGGCGCGCCGCTATCGACGGGCAGGGCGGTGGGCTTGGACCGGATCGCATCCTGCGCAATGGCGGGCGCTGCAATCGCGGTCGAAAGGCAGAGGGCGGCAGCAAGGCTGCGGATCATGCTATTCTCCGAAAATTCAAGTCGGGCCGGATGGCCCGGATGCCCAAGCATGGCGGCAGGATGCGCGCGCGTCCACCCCTTGGACAGTCTGGGCCGCACAACGCGTCGCCAGCAACAAAATCCGCGTTTCCTCGCGCGTGAAATCCCGTTAAAGGCGCTGCCCCATGGCGAAAATAGAAACACCGCGCGCCGTGCGCGGGACGCAGGACTTGTTGGGGGGCATCCCAGACGCTTTTCAGGAGCGGTTCGCGCATGTCGTCGCGACCTTTGACCGGGTGCGTCGCCTCTACGGATTCCAGCGGGTCGAAATCCCCGTCTTCGAACAGACCGCCGTCTTCGCCCGGTCCTTGGGCGAATCCACCGACGTCGTGTCGAAGGAAATGTACACGTTCCAGGATCGCGGCGGCGATTCGATCACGCTGCGCCCGGAATTCACCGCCGGGATCAGCCGCGCGTATATCACCGAAGGCTGGCAGCAATACGCCCCATTGAAGGTCGCGACCCACGGGCCGCTGTTCCGCTACGAGCGCCCGCAAAAGGGTCGCTTTCGCCAGTTCCATCAACTCGACGCCGAAATCATCGGTGCCGCCGAACCTGGTGCGGATGTGGAACTGCTTGTCTTTGCCGACCAGCTGCTGCGTGAACTCGGGATCGAGGGCGTCACGCTGACGCTCAATACTCTGGGCGATGCGGCGAGCCGCGAAGCCTGGCGCGCGGCGCTGATCGCGCATTTCGAGGCGCATCGCGACGAGCTTTCGGAAGACAGCGTCGAGCGTCTGGCGAAGAACCCGCTGCGCATCCTCGACAGCAAGGACCCGCGCGATCGCCCGATCGCCGACAGCGCGCCGGACATCGACGCCTACCTGACCGAAGAAGCGCGCAGCTTCTTCGAGAAGGTGACGGCGGGTCTCGATGCGGCTGGCGTCGTTTGGGAACGCAACGCCCGGCTGGTGCGCGGCCTCGACTATTACCGCCACACCGCATTCGAGTTCGTGACCGACCGCCTCGGCGCACAAGGCACGGTGTTGGGCGGTGGACGTTATGATGGGCTGATCGAGAACCTGGGTGGCCCCGCGACACCAGCGGTCGGTTGGGCGGCGGGGATCGAGCGGCTGGCGATGCTGGTTGATGCGCCGGAACTTGATCGACCCGATGTCACCATCATCCCTGAAAAACCTGATGCAGAAAAGCACGCAATGCGCGTTCTCGCGCATCTTCGGCGTCAGGGAATTTGCGCTGATATGGCGTTTCGAGGAAACGCTAAGCGGCGCTTTGAACTAGCCTCAAAGGCGCAATCAAAGAGTCGGATCATCTTGACGGCTGAGCGTCAACAACCCGATGGCCATAGCAACATCGGCATTTCAATTCGCGCAAATCAGGATCACGAGGCGGGCGAGGAAATGATCCTCGACCTGATAAACAAGTTGAAGCCTCGGTACACGATCGAAAGTGACTGGCCTGAACCACGAGGCGGTCAATTCGACGCTACGATCCGACTGCCGATCGAATAATGCACATCTCCGCCGAACGCATCGCGCAGATCGAAGCGCGCCGGGACGAGGTGCAAGCGTCGATGACGCGTGCCGACCTGCCCCCGGAGGAGTTCGTGCGGCTGTCGAAGGAATATGCCGAGGTCGAGCCGGTCGCCCGCGCCGCGCATGAACTGCGCCGGTTGCGGCAGGAGCTTTCCGCGCTCGAAACCATGACCGGAGGCGAGGAAGCAGACCCCCTCATGCGCGACATGGCGCAGGAGGAGATGCAGCTGATCAAGGCGCAGCTGCCGGACGCCGAACGCGCGCTGGCGCTGCAACTCATCCCACGCGACTCCGCCGACGCGCGCCCCGCCATGCTCGAAATCCGCGCAGGCACGGGCGGCGACGAAGCGGCGCTCTTCGCTGGCGACCTGTTCCGCATGTACCAGCGCTATGCCGATACGCAGGGCTGGAAACTCGAACCCATGTCCGCCAACGCCTCAGAGCAAGGCGGCTTCAAGGAAATCGTCGCCTCAGTCACTGGCACCGGCGTGTTCGCGAAGCTGAAGTTCGAAAGCGGCGTCCATCGCGTTCAGCGCGTCCCCGCCACCGAAAGTGGCGGCCGCATCCACACCAGCGCCGCGACCGTCGCCGTCCTCCCCGAACCGGAAGAAGTGGACGTGCAGATCGCCGATGCCGACCTCAAGATCGACATCTATCGCGCGTCGGGTGCGGGCGGGCAGCATGTGAACACGACCGACTCCGCTGTGCGGATCACCCACTTGCCCTCCGGCATCGTCGTGACGCAGCAGGACGAACGATCCCAGCACAAGAACAAGGCGAAGGCGATGCAGGTGCTGCGCGCGCGCCTCTACGAATCCGAACGCGAACGCACGCAAAGCGAGCAGGCGGGCGCGCGTAAGGCGATGGTGGGGTCGGGCGACCGTTCCGAACGCATCCGCACCTATAATTTCCCGCAGGGTCGCGTGACAGACCATCGCATCAACCTGACGTTGCACCGCCTGCCCGAAATTCTGGAAGGACCGGGCCTCGCGGAAGTCATCGACGCGCTGATCGCGGAAGACGAAGCCGCGCGCCTCGCCCAACTCGATGGCATCGGGTGACGCTTTTCGATATAGGGGAGGGGGGTATGGTGGCCGACGCACTTCGCGCCACAACTGTCCACTTCAGTGTCGCTTTCGATACGCCAAGGCTCGACGCTGAACTGCTAATGGCACATGCGCTGGGCCTGTCCCGCACCGACATGCTGCTGCGCCAGCGCGACCTGACCGTTCCGACCGCCTTCGCTGCCCTGGTCGAGCGGCGGCTAGCGGGCGAGCCGATCGCCTATATTCTAGGCCAGCGCGATTTCTGGACGATCACCCTGTCGGTGACGCCCGATGTTCTCATCCCCCGGCCGGACAGCGAATTGCTGATCGAGGCAGCTGTCGACCATTTCGTGGACCGCCCGCCTGCCACCATCCTCGACCTCGGCACCGGCTCGGGCGCGCTTCTCCTCGCTGCCCTCGCGCAATGGCCGACTGCGATCGGCATCGGCGTAGATGCATCGATGGCTGCGGTCGCCGTCGCGCAATCCAATGCCGATCGTCTCGGTTTCGCAGATCGGGCGACCCTGATCGAAGGCGACTGGGCGGAGGGGATAGCAGGTCCGTTCGACCTCCTGCTCATCAACCCGCCTTATATCGCCGCCGCCGCGCCGCTTTGCGGAGACGTGCTGCGCGAACCGTCCAGCGCGCTGTTTGCGGGAACCGATGGCCTCGACGACTATCGCCGCATCGCGCCAGACCTGCCCCGCCTTATTGCACCGGATGGCATAGCGGTGATCGAGATCGGCTATGATCAACGGGAGGCGGTCACCCTGCTCCTGGAAGCGAAAGACCTCGCCGTCCGCTGCCTAAAGGATCTAGCCGGGCATGACCGTTGCCTCGTTGCGACCCATCGCGGGACGGCGACTTTGCGCGAATGAAGCGAAATTTTCTTGGTTTCCGCCACGAAAGCCACTACATCGGTTTTAAGGGACGGCACCAATCTGGCGCTCTGGCCATTAGGTCATTGATAGAAAAGGCCGTTTTCCTTGCTCCTGCAAAGTCTGTCGGCGTTTGTGCGCAAGCGCCGCTGGAATATCGGGGACATGGGTCAGTTTGGCCCGTGCCTTTGGCAGAGCATCATCCGGCCCTCGGCAAAAGGGGCCGTTGGGGGAATGGCACGGGAAACTGGGTTTTCAGCCAAGGTTATGACAGCGAACGCAAGGATCATATCTTGATCAACAACCGGCAGGCCGGCCGCCGCAATCGCGGCCGGAACAATAACAACGGACGTCCCAACGGCAACAATCGTGGCGGCGGTGACAATGGCAACCGCATCGACAATCGCGCGCGCGGCAACGCGGCCCAGCTTCTTGAGAAATACAAGAATATGGCCCGCGACGCGCAGATGATGGGCGACCGTGTGAACGCCGAATATTATCTCCAGTTCGCCGACCATTATTTCCGCGTGCTGGCCGACAATCGTGCGCGTCAGGAAGAGCAGCAACAGCGTTTCCGCCCGCGCGACGACAGCTTCGAAGACGATGCTGACGATTTCGATGGTGCCGACGACAATGGTGAGGACTTTCGCAACGAAGCGCCCGCCGATCGGGCGCCGCGCGAGCAGGACTATCGTCAGGATCGACAGGAAGGCCGCAATCGGGACCGGGACGATCGCGGCAACCGCGACGATCGAAACAACAATAACAACCGCCGTGACCGCAATCGTCGTGACCGCTTCCAAGGTGGCGAATTCGCGGCTGAAGGCGAAACCGGAAGCCCTGCTGCTCCAGCTGCTGCGCCGGTAACCCCTGTTGCAGAGCCTGCGGCTCAGGCTGCGGCTGCGTCGCAACCCGAAGCGGAAGCGCCTGCCAAGCCACGCCGGGGACGTCCCCGCAAGGTTGACGTTGCTGCGGCAGCACAGGCCGAAGGCTTCGACGCCACACTGCTCCCGCCCTCAATCCCCCGGTCGGAAGAAACTGTTGATCAGGCGGAAGAAGCGCCCAAGAAGCGCACCCGTCGCCCACGCGCTGCGGCGGCTGAAGCGGCCGAATAAGGGCCAGGTTCTTAAAAAACAGGGACGGTGGTCGCCACCGTCCCTGTTTTCATGTCTGCGGGTCCGTCATTGTCATCAGGGAAGCGGGCGGGGGCGATGCTCGCCATCCAGCGCGACGAAGGTGAACAGGCCGCTCGTGACATCGATCTGCTGTGCGTCCACGCCACGCGTTGCCATCACATTCAAGCGGATGGAGACGGATGTTCGACCGCGCCTCTCTTCTCGCGCATAGATCGAGACGAGATCGCCGACGAGGATCGGCGCGATAAACTTCATGCTTTCGATCGCGATGGTCGCCACGGGGCATTGTGCCACCCTATGTGCAACAACGCCACCCGCTATATCCATCTGGCTAAGAACCCATCCTCCGAAAATATGACCGTTGCCATTGATGTCGGATGGCAACGGCACGACCCGCAAAATGGCTTCACCTCTTGCCTCAGTCATCCAGCGGCACCTCGTCTTTGATCCTGTCGATGACTTGCTCGTCATGGCCCGTTCCGTGCGACAGGAAGGTGAGCGCCATCAATCCTGTTCCCAGCATGAAACTCAGCCACACGCCAAGGCTTGTCGCTATCGCCATGTGCAACGGCATGACGCCGGTGTGCAGATACAAAAGACCCAACGCCAGCACGACGCATCCGAGGCCGACCAGCGCCATCCAACGCATGATTCGGCGGAACCGGCCCCATGCGGCGGCGGCGATCTGTGGATCATCCAGAGCGTGCCTGCGTGTCATCCCTTTTCTTTGGGGTGCGAAAGTGGGATCATCAAGTCACCGGGCGACGACCCGGACGAAAAGAAGAGGAGAGAGGTCATGACCGTCGCGAAAATCCTTCAGGACAAGGGGCATGACGTAGTGCAGGTGGGACCGGACGATAGCCTGCTGTCAGCGGTTCAGTTGCTCGCGGAACGACGGGTAGGCTGTGTGCCTGTGGTCGAGGATGGTGCAGTCGTGGGCGTGTTTTCCGAACGGGACCTCGTCTATCGCGCGGCGCAACTCGGATTTGCCGCCTTCGACCTCAAGGTTCGGGACGCGATGACTGTGCCCGCCATCACGATCGATGATGAGACGCCGGTGATCCACGGCCTCTCACTCATGACCAAGCGCCGCATCCGCCATCTTCCCGTGGTGAAAGCGGGCAGGCTGGTGGGTCTCGTTTCGATCGGCGATCTCGTCAAATACCGGATCGACCGCATCGAATCGGAAGCGGCGTCCTTGCGCGATTACATCCAGACGGCCTGATTCGCCCGTCATCCCGCCGCCGCTTGGGCAGGCGGCGCGCGGCGAATGACCAGTGCCAGCAGTTCCTGCAAAGCCGATCGCGCACACAGCGCGAGAGCGGCAAGGAAAGCGACACCCCCCGCCGGGACGAGCAGCGCGAGACGCGTCGGGGCGGGCAGGGGCGGCAGTATCCGGTCGACCCCCATTACCACCCCTGCCATCAGAATTGCGCAGCCAAGTCCCGGCGCGGCTGCCCGGATCAAGTCGGCAACGCGCAATCCCATCGGCGCACCGGCAAGCCGGGTGGTGATCAGCGTGAGGATGGGAAATGCGCCAAGCCAGGCCCAGGCGAGACCGATCGCGCCAAATTGCACCCCGATCAGGAAGGCGGCAGGCATCAACACGGCGCCGACCGCTGCGATCCGCGCGGTAGTACCCGGCCGTCCCATCGCATTACTCACCGGCGCGAACATCACCTGCAACGTCATGAAGGGCATGGCGAGGGCCAGCACCGACACGAACGGCGCCATTGGCAGCCATTTGGGACCGAACAGCGTTTCGACCAACGGTTCTGCCGTCACCGCCATACCCAGGTAAACGGGGCAGGAAATCAGCAGCAGCAGCTTCACCGCCTTGCAGAAGGACCAGGCGACCCGGCGTACATCCGACTGCATGCGAGCATAGGCAGGGAAGGCGACGTCATTGAGCGGCGGGATGAATTTGCTGACGAAAATCTGGGTAAGAAACAGCGCCTCCGCATAGAGGCCCAATTGGTGCGGATCAAATATGCGTCCACCAATGAAGATGTCGGCCTGACTCTGGATGATCCAGAACAATTGCCCACCCAGCAATGACGCGCCGAATGCGACCATACCGCCGGTACCGCGAAAGTCGAAGCTTGGGATCGGTCGGAATCCGGTGACCAGAACATAGCCGACCGCCTTGACCCAAAAGCCGGTCAGGGGCGCGAACACCAATGTCCAAACACTCCAGCCTGAAAGAGCGCCGACCAAGGCCATGGCCGCCGAGGCGATTGCCGCGATCAGGTTGACCAAAGCAGGTCGCTTGAAATCCAGCGCCCGTCCCATGATCGCTTCTGGCACGGATATAAACGGCGTGGACAGATAGAGCAATGCCTGCACCCGCAGCAGATGCGCGACCATCGGCTGGTCGTAATAGCTCGCAGCCAATGGGGCGATCGCCAGTTGCAGTAGGGCGAGCGCCCCGTTCAGCAACAGCATGATTCCGAATGCCTGTCGCAACCGATGTGGCGTCACGCTGTCCGATTGCACCAGTGCACTGACTAGACCATAGCCATTAAGAAAGGTGGCGAAGTTTAAAATCACCTGCGTCATGGCAAACAGCCCATAGTCCGCAGGATCGAGCAAACGGATGACGGCCAGCGTCACGCCCCAGCTTAGCATCTGCGACACGATCTGACTGCCGGAGCGCCAGACGATCGCTCTCCTCACGCGCGCGCCGAATCCGGCATCATCCGCGTCGGCATCCTGCAAACTCATAAACTTAGTTCCATACTCTATTCGGCACCCGTGGTTTCAGGCTTTAGCGGGTAACCCCCAAAAAAAGATGAAACAAAATTGCAAAAAGGGTTTGACGGTTCGGAAACCCCTCCATATATGCCCCCTCACCGGACGGGACGCCGCCTTTAACGAGGCGCTGAGCGAACGGTCGCCAACAGAAACGGGACACCTTCCCTCGGAACCAATTTCGAGGAAGAATGGCTGTCCCCTATAGTTGTCGGTTCTTTGACATTGTAGGTTAGATGAAGGGACATGTGGGCGGCGGCTCGTGTGGATCATGGCTTAGGCGTGATCTGCAGTAGCAAATATAAGCCGGTTCATATGTCTCATTTACATATCCACAGTA
>CAJYHD010000801.1 GCA_913773715.1 uncultured Sphingobium sp. | reverse complement strand
GTGAACGCATCCGAGGTTTCCCAGATATGCGTATCGGCATCGAAAATCGGACCGGTATATGCAGCTGTCACGTCTGCGTGTGCCTCTTTGGCCAACGTCGCCATGATATTGCTCCTCGTTCGAATCCTGCGCGACGAGCCTTCGTCGTGTACGTTTTCGTTTTACCTCTCCGCCCTTCCCGTCAATGTCGGATGCGGGAGAACCGCCTCTAAAACCACGACATCACATTGTTGATTTTGGGTCCATGATACGACCACACCCGCTGACGGCGTAGCGCCCCCGGCATAGGGTGCCGCCACATCTGATAAGTTCTGGGAAGATAAAGAGGATGACAGAAGCACTCGCGCGGATGGGCGCGCTTGAAAAGCGTCTTGGTGCCGTAGAAGACGAATTGGCCGTCATTCGGCTGGTGGCCAGCTATGGCCCCCTGGTCGACAGCGGCAGTCCCGACCTCGCTCCCGATCTGTTTGCCGAAGACGGCGTTTACGATGTCAGCTATGGCCGGATGACGGGACCCGCCGCTTTCAGCGAGCTTTTGAAACACTCTGAGCATCTAGATGCGATCAAAGGCGGGATCGCGCACGTCATGGGCCTGCCTTGGGTCCGGATAGATGGCGATCACGCGATCGCCGTTAATTGCACCCAGCTCTATCTTCGCCGGGACGATGGTTATGCTATATTCCGCGTGGCCCAAAACGTCTGGAAGCTGGAAAGGCGTCCGCAAGGCTGGAAGATCATCGAACGCATCAATCGGCTGATCGGCGATGGCGACGACGCTCGCGCCATGCTGGAAGCCGCCATTTAAGATCATACTGGAGAACACGATGACGGATCCTCATTTCCACGGCAAGACCGCGCTTGTCACCGGTGCCGGTGCCGGGATCGGCCAAGCTTCTGCCCGTGCTTTCGCGCTTCGCGGCGCACGGGTCATGCTGTGCGACCTGGATCAAACCTCGGCGGAAGAGACTGCGCAATTGATCGTCAGCGCCGGTGGCGAGGCCGAGGCAGTCAAATGCGATGCAACCGATTGGTCTTCCGTGGAGGGTTTGATCAAGGGCACGCTCGACAAGTTCGGCTCGCTCGATTTCGCGCATAACAACGTAGGCTGCGGCGTGAACAAGCCGTTCGACGAATTGACCGAACGTGACTATCAATTCGTAACCGACGTCACTTTTAAATCCGTCTTCCTCTCGCTTCGCCAAGAATTACCGGTGATGCGTGAAAGGGGCGGCGGCGCCATCGTCAATACCGCTTCTATGGCCGGCGTCAGCACAACGCCTTCTGCAGATATCGTCTATTCCGGCGCCAAGGCCGCTGTCATCCACATGACGGCCTATGCCGCGCGGATGTTCGGCCCGCATGATATCCGCGTGAACTGCGTGGCGCCTGGGCTTGTCGCGACCAAGGTGGTGAACGAAATGTTCAACGCCGAGCAGCAAGTCGAACTGGCATCGGGCCAGATCTTCAAGCGCGCGATCCAGCCTGAGGAAATCGCCGCTGCCGTCATTTTCCTGTGTTCATCCGAAGCGGCAATGATCACGGGACTTAATTTTCCCATCGATGGTGGCATCAACGCCGTTCGTTAACGGCTGGCATACAGAAGAGGGACGACCCTATGAACCCGAAACAGGTCGTCCAGGCCTTTTTGGATCACGCAGCCGCCGGCCGAACCGAAGAGGCGATCGCCCTGATCGCCGACGATTGTGAATGCTGGTACACAGGCGCCGGATCAATCTCCCGAGACGATCTGGTGAACGGGATGCGCGGCCTGCAAGGCTTGGCAGCCGGAGGAACGCGCTTTCCGGTCACCGATATGATCCAGGAAGGTGATCGCGTTGCGGTCGAATATGTCGGGCACATGCCGTTTACCAACGGGCGGACTTATGCCAACACCTATCACAGCAAGTTCGTGGTCAGGGGCGGCAATATCGTTGTCTTTCGTGAATATCTGGATCCGCTGATCGTATCTGCGGCATTGGCGCCCGTTTAGCGGCATCGCCTGTTCACGGTAAATCGTCCGACCGCCGCTGTGCAGGCGGCGGTCGGGTCGTTTATCTGATTGAGTTTCGTGCCATGGTGGCAGCCGTCCATTTTTAGCAAGTGGTGCTGGTTCTCGGGTGGGATCGGTGCAAGAAGCACACGGTATGACAACGACACAGATCGATGCGACCAGCCATTGGGCCGCAACGCGTGCCGAATGGCGGCGGCATTGGCCCACGGGCGTGGCGACGCTGCTCGGACTTGGCCTTGGAGCTTCGATTTTCCCCAATATCTCCAGTTTGTTCATCCTGCCGTTGCAAAGCGCATTTGGTTGGAGCCGCGGCGAAATCGCCATGGCCAACAACGCAGCCCTGATGCTGGCCCTGCTCAACCCCGCGATCGGGCGGCTGATCGATCGGCACGGGGCGCGGCCGGTACTGCTTTTTGGGTTCGTAGGCGTGGCGGCTGCGTGGACCGGGCTGTCACTGATGCCGGGATCGATCTGGATCTATTACGCCTTGTTCGCCTTGCTGTCGCTTTGCGGATTTGCGACATCGGGCGTGGGTTTTTCCCGCGCGATGGCCGCGGTCTTCGTTCGCTCACGGGGATTTTCCCTGGCGGTGGGACGATGTGGGTTGGCTCTGATGGCGGCCTCGCTTCCCCCACTGCTGTTCGCCTTGATGCAGTGGGGCGGATGGCGCGCGGGCTATGCGGGAATGGCGGTTCTGACCGTGCTGATTGCCATCCCCGCGGTTTACTGGGGTATCGAGCGAGACTGCCATGCTCCGGCGACCCGTCAGACCTCCGCAACTGTGAACGCTGGAGGCGGCACGGCGCTCTCCTGGCGTGGTTTGCTGCGCGATCTTCGCGTATGGGCGATCACCGCCGGTGCCGCCTGCGCCTACATGCCGCTGCTTGCCATCATCAGTCAGTTGCAGCCGCTTCTTATTGATGCCGGCCTGTCAGCGCCGCGTGCAGCGGCAATGGTAGGACTGCTAGGGCTGGCTGCGCTGGCCGGTGCTTTCGGCGCGGGCCTGCTGCTCGATCGCGCGAATGCCACCATGACGGCAGCAGGTATCATGCTGCTGTCGGCCTTGGGCGTTGGTTGCCTGCTGCTTTCGGGACATGATACACGCTTCGCCTATATCGGCGTCATCCTGATCGGTGCGTCCCAGGGGGCCGAAATAGACATCGTCGCCTTTATGATCGCCCGGTATTTTCCGATCGCGCGGTTCGGCAGCGTATTTGGTATCTGCACCGTTGGTATCACCAGCGCGGGCGTGCTCGGCATGGCCGGGATCGGCGTCATGTTCGATAGAACCGGCGGGTATGCCGTCTCCCTGAGTATAGCGCTTGTCCTGTTCGTGTGCGCGGCGCTGGCTTACGTGGTGCTGGGTCGATTGCCTGTGGAACGGTGTCCAGACTGAATATTGCCACCGCTCATCTTGCGTTTCGGCACTAGCCAGAGAACCTCGTGTGCCGACGGCGGGTATCTGCGATGATGAAACGACGATAAATGACGCCGAGAAAGATCCCGAATGAGCAGCGTGCCTGAACCGGTAGACCTCAGAACGGCTGGCGAGGTCGGCGATGTATCCCGATGGTTACGCGAAGATGGCAGCGCCAAAGATGGCGCGCCGCTGGGTATGCTGTTGAGCGCACAAAGCGTTCGCGCGCCCGATGCGCCGGCCTTCACCTTCGAGGTTCGGACATGGACCTTCGCCGAGTTGGACGCTGCCGCCAATCGCATGGCACGTGCGTTGGCATTACGGGGCGTGGTGGCAGGTGATACGGTCATCATCTCCATGGGAAACGGGCCCGCCTATCCGCAGGCCGTCTACGCGTTGTGGAAATTAGGGGCGACGCCCGCACCGATATCTCAAAGGCTGACCCCGGTAGAGTTTGAGCAGGTCGTGGCCCTGGCCCGCCCGCGCATAATCGTGGGCACGTCGAACAAGGCCTGCACAGGGAGCCCGCTGTTCGATGTCGACCAGCCTTTGCCAGCCGATCTGGACGATCGACCGCTTCCGGCGACCATCTCGTGTCCGGGCAAGATATTGGGCAGCGGGGGCAGCACGGGCCGGCCCAAGCTAATCGTTGACCCACGGGACTCCCGCTGGGGACCCGATAAGGCTGTGCCTTATCGCCCCGCCGGCAGCATCATTTTGAACGCCGGCCCGATCTATCATACCGCCCCCTTTGCCTTCGCCATCGTCGCCCTGGCGGAAGGATGCCATGTCGTCTGCATGGAGAGGTTCGATGCTGCCGAGTGGCTGCGCCTGACAGAACGTTATCGACCGACTTTCGCCACGATGGTGCCGACGATGATGAGCCGGATCGCGAAACTGGATCCCGCCGTCTCGCAAGCCGCTGACCTCTCGTCCTTCAAGGTGATCATGCATTCCTCGGCCCCATGCCCTGAGGAGGTCAAGCGCTGGTGGCTGGCACGCATTGCGCCTCGTGTATTGCATGAAGTTTACGGCGGGACAGAACGCGTTGGCGCCACGTTGATCGATGGGGAAGAATGGCTGGCGCATCCCGGTTCGGTGGGGCGCGCCGTGGGCGGAGATGAGATCGTGATCCTGGGCGAGAGCGGGATGCCGCTGCCCCCCGGAGAGATCGGCGAGATATTCTTCCGTCGCGCAGTCGGGCCGGGCACCGGGTATCGCTATATCGGAGCCGAGAGCAAGATCACCGGCGATCTCGACGGGCTGGGCGATATGGGATGGGTCGACGCCGAGGGTTATCTTTACATAGCGGACCGCCGCACCGACATGATCCTGGTGGGTGGCATCAATGTCTATCCCGCCGAGATCGAGGCTGCGATCGAACAACTTCCGTCCGTGCTTTGCGCTGCCGTGATCGGATTGTCTGACGGGGACATCGGCAATCGTATCCATGCCATAATCGAATTGGCACCCGGCTGCGCGGCTCCGGCCGCTGCCGACGCGATGGCCTTCATCGCCCCGGCGGTTGCGGCGCTGGCATTCTTCAAGCGACCTCGATCGATCGAGTTCACCCACGAAAGGCTGCGCGATGATGCAGGCAAGGTGCGACGCGGCGCCTTGCGTACGGCGCGGATGTAGCCCGTTTTCAAAGTGGTTTCAAAATCGTCGAGAGCCGGGCGCGACGATCATGGGCTGCGTTTGCGGCACTTACCATATGGGGATCGTTCTGACGCCGCTTAGAAGGGGCAGTGTCGATCAGAAAACAGCGCACTGGAGAGCATGTCGCGACCCACACGCCCGATATCGTCATTCGCGGCGGCCTGATCCATGACGGTTCGGGAGACAATCCCTTCGTCGCGGATATCGCCATTCACGATGGCCGGATAACGGCTATTGGAAATGATATCGCCGCCGGCCGGGAAGAAATCGATGCCAGCGGAGCGATCATCACGCCCGGATTTGTCGATATTCACACCCATTACGATGGGCAGGTAACTTGGGAAAGCCGGCTGAAGCCCTCGTCCAGCCATGGTGTGACTACGGTCGTCATGGGCAACTGCGGTGTGGGGTTTGCTCCAATCCGTCCGCACCAGCGCCAATTGGCCATCAAGCTGATGGAAGGCGTGGAGGACATCCCCGAAGTTGTCATGGCCGAGGGCTTGCCATGGAATTGGGAGACATTTCCCGAGTATCTCGACGCGCTAGACAAACGCGAAGCCGATATCGATTTCGCCACCCAACTGCCGCACAGCCCCTTGCGTGTTTTCGTCATGGGTGATCGCGGTGCCAATCTGGAGCCACCGACGAAGGAAGATCTGGCTGAGATGCGCCGGTTGACCGCAGAGGCGATCCGCGCGGGAGCACTGGGCGTATCAACATCCCGCCATATCGCCCATCGGTTTCGCGATGGCCGCTTGGCACCATCCGTGCCTACCGAGGAAGAGGAGGTTCTGGCGCTGGCGGCAGGATTGCGTGATGCCGGTGCTGGCGTGTTCCAACTTCTTC
>CAJYHD010000800.1 GCA_913773715.1 uncultured Sphingobium sp. | reverse complement strand
GAGGGCGTCAGCAATTCCGGAGGTCGCATATTCCTGCCCATCCGCGGTGTGGCTCGCAAACACCGGGAACTCGGCCATCAGCTCGCCCCGCACTGCTGCAATCGGGTCAAGCTTGAGTGTCTTGTCGACGCAACTGGCCAATTCCTCGGGGGACAGGCCTGTCGCGGCATCGCTAACCGCGGTTCGGCCGAATTGAACGATCAATTCCTTCGCTCGCTCGGTCAGGGAACCAAGGTTGTCAAATGTCTCGCCCGTCAGAACCTCCTCCATCAGCTTGTGGAGGATCAGGCCCCGCTCGCGGCTGCCTTGAATGGCGATCTGCGGCGGGAGCTTTTGAAGTTGCCTGTCGTCGGAATCGGTCCAGAGGCCGGGTTCCTCCTCGACGACTACGGGGCCGGTGGTATTTTCGCTGCGGCTTGGGGCGAGCCAGGTCAGACGGGCCTGGCGCCGCAAGATTTCTTCAGCTTCCGCCGCAAATATCTCTCTCGTCTGCGCATTGCCCGCTTCCGCTGCTGGCGATGGCACGCGCTCCGGCAGTTCGCCGGGATCGATGGCTGGAAGCTCGGCGAGCGAAAGGTCGAGCAGACTTATCCATGCCGACTTCGATGGTGAGACATCGAGGCGAGGAAGAATCAGCAATTGCCGCGCCCGCGTGGCCGCCACGTACCAAAGGCGTATCCGTTCGCGATCCAGCTCGAGCTTCTCGGCGTCGATCGCCGCTTCGTGCCCCTCGGGGGGCACGCCGAAGATCGGGCAATAGAATGTGTCCGACTGCCGATCTGTCACCGCGCTTTCCGGACTCATGACGCCCGTCATGGTGTTGATTGGAATGACGATAGGCCATTCGAGGCCCTTCGCCGCGTGCATCGTGAAGAGCGAGATGGCTTCCTCTTGCGCGTCGGGACGACCTTCGACTGCTCGGGCTTCATCCTCCCACGCCGCAGTCATCGCTTCAGAAAATGACCGCAGGCCGCGCACCGCATATGCAGTCGCAAGATTGAGATAGAGGTCGACATTGGCGAGCGCGCGCTCCGCCTGACCGCGATGGCGCTCGACGAGAATGGGCCTGATGCGCAGGACATCAATCGCCTGCGACAGGAGTTCATGCGGCGTGGTGCTGTTCGCTCGCCGCGCAAGAGCCTGCAGTTTCACCAAGACCGCGCGCGCCAGATCGTGCGTGATGGTGGCAGCATCGACTGACAGGGTCAGACGCGGGATGCGGTCGGGTTCGCTCTCACTGCGCGGGAGCGCCCAGACAATATCGAGCAATTCTTCATCCGTAAGGCCGACCAATGGCCCCCGAAGCAGGGCGCCCAGCGCCAAGGTGTCGCGACGATCAGCAAGAACACGGGTAACCGCGATCAAATCCTGGATTTCCTGACGGCGGAAGAGCCCTTTGCCGGCTTGGGTCGCAACCGGGATGCCGCGGCGTTCCAAAGCTTCTTCGTATCGCCATAATTCGGCGCCTGTGGGCGCGAGCAACGCGATGTCGCCCGGTTGGCAGAGGCGCGGAGTGCCGGTCCGGCGATCGACAATTTCCTGCCCGCCGATCAGCCGAGCGCAAAGGTCGGCAACAGCTTCGGCTTCACCGTCTCGTTGCTGCTCCACCTTCGCTTTGCCATCCTCGCCTGCAACCGCGACGTCGAGGGCGGCTACGCATACGCCTTCGGCGGGATCGGAGTGGAAGGCATCGAGGGCCGTGAAGCCTGGCTGACCATCGGCAGAGAGTACGGCTTCGAAGCGCGCATTGACGAAGGTCAGAATGGAGGCGCACGACCGGAAGTTGGTCGAGATAGAGAGCAAGCTTTCCTGACTGTGCGCGATAAACGCGCTGCGAGCCTGTACATAGGCACCGATGTCGGCACCGCGAAAGCGGTAGATCGCCTGCTTCGGATCGCCCACGAGAAACAGCGCGCCAGGACGGATTCGGAAGTCTGCCCAATCGTCGCCTTCATGCTGCGGATCACCGCACAGCCGCCAGAAGATCTCGGTCTGGAGCGGATCGGTGTCCTGGAACTCATCGACGAGGACGTGGGCAAAACGCTTGCCCAGCGCCTGGCGCACGGCCTCATGACTGCGCAACAGGTCACGCGCGGCATAGATCAGATCGTCGAAATCGAGCTGCGCGCTGGAACGCTTGTAATCGCGGTAACGCTCGAGGATTGGAGCGGCTTCTGAGACAAGCGCAGCCAGAACGTGGCCGGCAATCGCCTGCTGCATCGCAGCCCACGTCGCGCAGCATTTCACGTAGAGATCGTCGGCGGCGATGTTGAGCTGCTCACCATCGGCTTTGGACAAACCGGCCTGCTTCGCCGCTTCGACCCACTTGCCCTTCTTGCGATAAGCGGCAAATCCACCGGTCTTGGTGCAAACGTCCGGATGCGGGCGTGCAACCAGCAATTGAACCAGGCCCGCGGGTGATTGGGGCTCGGCAACCGCGGCCACCGCCTGAGCCATCTGCACGAAACCTGCCGCATAAATGGCTGTTTCGGGCTCGTGGGCCGAAGCATTGTCGATGAAGTCGCCA
>CAJYHD010000799.1 GCA_913773715.1 uncultured Sphingobium sp. | reverse complement strand
GGCATCGTCCACCGGATCGACAAGGATACATCGGGCCTTTTGGTCGTTGCTAAGTCTGACCGTGCTCATGAAGGTTTGGCGCGTCAGTTCAAGGATCACAGCATCGATCGGCTCTATGCCGCGATTGTATATGGCGTGCCTACCCCCGGGTCGGGCATTGTCGACACATGGATCGGTCGTTCCGACGCCGATCGAAAGAAGATGGCCGTTCATCGGGAAGGACGCGGCAAGCATGCCGTTACCCATTACCGCGTGATCGACCGGCTTCGTGGCGCGGCGATGGTGGAATGCCGGCTGGAAACTGGCCGCACCCACCAGGTTCGCGTTCATATGGCGCATATCGGACACCCCTTGATCGGGGACCCGCTATACGGTAGAGAGAGAAAAGGTTTCAAATCGATACTGGAAACGCTGAGTTTCAAACGGCAGGCATTGCACGCGAAACGGCTGGGGTTCATACATCCGGTGTCAGGCGAAGCCCTGAGGTTCGATAGCCCCCTGCCAGTCGATATGCAGGAACTGTTAAGCGAGCTTCACGTATAGGTTTTGACAAGTTTGCGACGGCGCAGCGACGCCTCTTCTGGGTCCCGCCGCGCAATGAAAGGGAAAGGTGACGACATGGCCAAGAGCAATGTCCCCGCGGTTCCGGCGCTGGGCGGTGAAGCCAGCCTCAACCGCTATCTGTCGGAAATTCGCAAGTTTCCGCTATTGACGCCCGAGCAGGAATACATGCTCGCCCGCCGCTATCAGGAGCATCAGGACCCGGAGGCGGCCGCACAGCTCGTGACCTCGCATCTGCGCCTCGTGGCGAAGATTGCGATGGGGTATCGCGGCTACGGCCTGCCCGTCAGCGAACTGATCTCCGAAGGCAATATCGGTCTGATGCAGGGCGTGAAGAAGTTCGAGGCGGAGCGTGGCTTCCGGCTCGCGACCTACGCCATGTGGTGGATCCGCGCCTCGATCCAGGAATTCATCCTGCGCTCGTGGAGCCTCGTCAAAATGGGCACCACCGCGTCGCAGAAGAAGCTGTTCTTCAACCTTCGCCGGATGAAGAACAATATCGAAGCGTTCGAGGATGGCGATCTGAAGCCCGAGGACGTGACCAAGATCGCAACGCATCTGGGCGTGTCGGAAGACGACGTCGTCTCCATGAACCGCCGTATGGCGATGGGTGGCGATACGTCGCTCAACGTCCCGATGCGCGAGGATGGCGAGGGCCAGTGGCAGGATTGGTTGCAGGATACCGATCCGCTTCAGGACGAGCGCGTCGCGGAAGAGCAGGAGAAGGCTCAGCGTCATGAGATGCTGGTCGAGGCCATGGTCGACCTCAACGATCGCGAGAAGCACATCCTCGCCGAGCGTCGTCTGGCAGAAGAGCCGAAGACGCTGGAGGAACTGAGCCAGGTCTATGGCGTCAGCCGCGAGCGCGTCCGCCAGATCGAGGTTCGCGCGTTCGAAAAGCTGCAAAAGGCGATGATGCGGATTGCCGGCGATCGCCTCGGTCGCATGGCCCGCCTCGCCGCCGCTTGACGATTTCCATAGCAGGACGATCAAGCCCCGGAGCGATCCGGGGCTTTTTTGTTGCGCGGGACTTGGGGGCGAACATGTCCTACGGGGCAAGTTTGTCGCATGGCCGGAAGGCTCTTTAAATCCTGACATCAACCCACACCCGTTCGGCCTGAGCCTGTCGAAGGCCCTTTCTCTTCCCACCGACCACATTCCGATAGGATAACCCCAAAGCAACAAAATGTCCGATTTCGCGCGAAACATGCGAAGTTAAGCGCCGCGTACCATCACGCCGCTACACCCGCTTGAACCGCCCCGCCCCGCCGCGCTACCACCGGGGTCATGACCGCCAAAGCCAAGTCCGCTCGCCGCCGCTCCCGCTGGATCGCCATCCCGATCAAGATCCTCGCCGGCTTCGTCATCCTCTCGCTATTGATGGTCGTCATCTACCGCTTCGTGCCGCCGCCGGTGACGATCACGATGCTGACCGATCCCAATGGCATCACCAAGGATTGGATGTCGCTGGACGAAATGGACCCCAACATGCCCCGCGCCGCCATCGCGGCCGAGGACAGCCGCTTCTGCGTCCATCACGGTTTCGATGCGGTCGCCATCGCGCAGGCCATGCGCCACAACGCCAGCGGCGGGCGCGTTCGCGGCGGATCGACCATCAGTCAGCAGACCGCGAAGAACGTCTTCCTCTTTCAAGGGGGCGGCTTCATCCGCAAGGGGTTCGAGGCCTGGTTCACGCTCCTCATCGAAGCGATCTGGGGCAAACGCCGGATCATGGAAGTCTATCTCAACGTCGCTGAAACCGGCATCGGCACCTACGGCGTTCAGGCTGGCGCGATCCGCTACTTCCACCACGGCGCCACCCAGCTGACTCGCGCCGAAGCCGCCCGCATCGCCGCCGTCCTCCCCCTCCCCAAAAAGCGCGCCGCCATCGCCCCGCGCGGCTTCACCCGCCGCTACGGCAACAGCGTCGCCGCCCGCATCGGCATCGTCCAGCGAGACGGCCTCGACAGCTGCCTGCGCTGACAGCAGCGCGAAGAAAAAGGGCGGGGATTACTCCCCGCCCTTTTTTAGCAGTTGAAGCTTCGATCAGAAGCTGATGCGCGCACCGACCCGGATCGCATAGAGCGACGATCCGTTCGTCGTCACCAACTCGTCAGCCAGCACGGTGTCGGAGCTGGGCTGCTCATACTTATACTGCGTACAAGCGGCTGTCGCGCAGCTGACCTTCGCCACCACCTTGCGGAACGGGAAGCTCGACCGCAACTGCTGACCCCATTTGTGGTTCAACAGGTTGGTGAAGTTCTCGACATCGGCGAAGAGCGAGAAACGTGTACCCAGCGGCAACGGCACTTCCTGCTCGACATGCAGATCAATGCGCGTGAATGCCTTGGAACGGAAGGCGTTACGCGGCGCGATCT
>CAJYHD010000798.1 GCA_913773715.1 uncultured Sphingobium sp. | reverse complement strand
GTAGAGCGTCTGCAAATCCTCCACGACACCATGCAGGACGATCCGGCTGGACGCCTTGGCCGCGATCGGCGAAGCATCCAATCGACCGGCGATGTGGACGCGATAGTCGGTGCCGATCATTCGATCGAGCAGGGGCATAATCTCATCGAGAAACCAGAGTACCGAGTCCACATTGGGCGAGTTCGAGGCCGGGCCGGTTAGCCGCCCGACAAACAATATGTCGCGCCGTTCCGCAAAACTCGGCAAGCCCGATCGAATGGTTACCGGATGCGGCAGGACGAAGACCGGGACATCGAGAACCGACCGGATGATCCTAGCATCCCCTTCCCCTACCGCCGTGATCGCTTGGGCGCTGCGCGCCAGTTCCAGCTCGGCCGCCAATGCGATCTCATAATCTTCCGGCGACCAGGAGGGCCCGAATAAAGACCGACGCCGCAGCTCACGCGGCGAAATGACCGCTTCCGCGTCATAGATAACAGCCGGAGCGGTCCCGCTCGCCGGCTCCCAATGCGCGTCGATCAACGACTGCATCGGGGTCGGGCGACTGACAAACAGCGCATCGAAGCTGCTCCCCTTGCGCCAGAGAAGACGACGCAACCCGCGTGCACCTTCCCCCGGATGGAATATCGCGCCCTCCAACGACCGTCGCATGCGCGACAGGTCGGCACGACTCGCCTGCATGGGATAATAATCGACAAGGTGTCCCGCATCGAGCAACGCGCGAGTGATGGCAAATGCGCGCGGGTAGCCTGCACCGAATAGTGGATCGGGAACCAGATCATCGATGATCAGGACGCGATACCGCTCGCAACCGGTGACGGGATGCGGCGGCCGACCTGTTCGAAAAGCAAGCCGCATACGAAGTGATACGTCTTTGATCGTCTCGACGACAAGCGACGCAAACCGACGTGCCTGTGGCTTGAGAGACGAAAGTCGCCCAGGCTGGGACAATCCACGCATCCTTTCCGACATAACGAGCGGCGTCTACCCCACCGCATCGCGCACCACCAGTGCCGCGATATGCTGGTCATCGTGAGCCCCGGCCTCTAAAGATCGCACCATCAAGGCCATCATACGGGCGGCCGACGCTGCCAACCAGAACAGGACCGACATGACCAAATCTGCTATTGTGACAGGAATCAGCGGGCAGGACGGCGCTTATCTTGCCGAGAATCTGCTGGGTCGTGGCTACACCGTGTTTGGAACATATCGTCGTACCAGTTCCGTCAATTTCTGGCGCATTGATGAATTAAACATCGCCGGGCATCCGAATTTGAAGCTCGTGGAATACGATCTGACTGACATGGGATCGGCGATCCGCCTCATCGAAGCGTCGCAAGCCAGTGAAATCTACAATCTCGCAGCACAAAGTTTCGTGGGCGTTTCGTTTGATCAACCGATCACGACCGGTGCGATTACCGGCCTCGGCGCGGCCTATCTGCTGGAAGCCATCCGCACGGTCGACCGCAACATCCGCTTCTATCAGGCATCTACGTCGGAAATGTTTGGAAAGGTCCAGGCGATTCCACAGACCGAAGATACCCCTTTTTATCCTCGAAGCCCATACGGCGTGGCCAAATTATATGCCCATTGGCTCACAGTAAACTATCGTGAGAGCTTCGGGATCTTCGGAACCAGTGGAATCCTTTTCAATCATGAATCACCTCTGCGCGGACGCGAATTTGTTACCCGCAAGATCACCGATACGGTCGCCAAGATCGCTCAGGGAAAAGCTCACGTTCTGGAACTCGGCAATCTGGATGCCAAACGGGACTGGGGTTATGCGAAGGATTACGTCGAAGGCATGCGCCTTATGCTGCAGCACGACGTCCCTGATACGTTCGTCCTTGCCACGAACCGGACGGAGACCGTCCGCAGTTTCGTGCAGATCGCCTTCCGCCAGATCGGCGTGGAAATCGAATGGTCGGGCAGCGAGGAGAATGAAATTGGACGCTCCAGTGCCGACGGTCGCGTTCTGGTGCGGGTCAATCCCGCCTTTTATCGCCCGGCCGAGGTTGATTTGCTGATCGGCGATCCTCGAAAGGCGAAGAACGAATTGGGTTGGGAACCGACGGCCTCGCTGGAGGAACTCGCCACGCTGATGGTCGAGGCCGATATGCGTCGCAACGCCGCCGGCTGGTCGTTCTGATGCGGATCGCGCTGACGGGGGCGAGCGGCTTTACGGGTCGGTATGTCGCGGACGCCCTTGACAGGGCAGGCTTCGGCCATGTGGCGCTCGACGTCGACCTTCGCGATCCGTCTGCCGTGGATCAGGCCGTTGCCGGCACCCGATTCGACGCGTTGATCCATCTGGCCGGCAAAGCTTTCGTTGACTCCACCGACTGGCAATCCTTCTACACCGTCAACCAGATCGGCACGTTCAACCTGCTTGACGCCGTCGCGCGCCACCATCCCGCGTCTCGGTGTGTTCTGGCAGGAAGCGCACAGGTTTACGGCCCGGGAGCCGAGGGCCTGATAGGGGAAAGCACCCCCATTAACCCAGCAAATCATTACGCGATCAGCAAGGCCGCAATGGAGCTTGGCGCATCCGCATGGAAGGATCGCCTCGATATCGTGATTGCCAGACCCTTCAATTACACCGGTATCGGCCAGGGTGTGGAATATCTCGTGCCCAAACTGGTCGATCATTTCAGGCGCAAGGCATCGGTCGTCGAGCTTGGCAACACTTGGGTAAAGCGTGACTTCGGCGATGTCCGTTCCGTTGCCGACGCTTACGTTGAGTTGGTTCGAACAAAGGACGCTCCCCAGATAGTCAATCTGTGCACGGGCGTGGTTCATTCGATCGACAACATATTATCAATATTGTCGGAACTATCCGGCCACAGCCTGGAGATTCGGGTAAACCAAAATTTCGTTCGCGCTCATGACGTTCCGGTATTAGGAGGCGATCCCGCTCGGCTGCACCAGACGCTTCCCGGCTGGAAACACTATCCTCTTCGCGACACTCTTTCCTGGATGTACCATCTGGATAGCAAGCAATCGACGATTCGTTGACCATGACGTCACTCGCTCGCTGAGAATAAGATTCTTGCGTCCCGCTCCCTGATAATATGACGAGCCAAAAACTGACTGGTCCGGTTCTGACGTATGTTGGTTCGCGCTGGACAGTCGGCATCGACTTCGCCCATAAATCTTTGCTGGCAGCAGGGGCGCTGCGGGGGGGAAGATGTCAGATGGCAGTTCAGCATTCGGTGCGGTTGCACCGGTGGTCGCTCGCGTTCGGTACGAGCATCGTGGCGATGGGGATGGCTTCGTCGGCACACGCGCAATGTTCGCCGGATCCTACCCTTGCTTATGGCGATACCGTTTGCACCGGCGTCGACAATGACGGACTGATCGTCCGCACGATCGGCACGCGCATTACCATCGCGAGCGGCGGGACAGTCAATTCGGGGAGTGCCGACGCATCGATCGTGACGCTCAGCAATGCCCAAATCACCGTGAACGGTCTTGTCGACGGCGCACCGCGAACGGGCCTTCTGCTCATTAGCGATTATTCTTCATCGCCCGTCTATGCCAACGTGGACATCGCAGCGGGCGGTGCGGTCACCGGCGCACAGGCCTTGGCGGCGCGACGGGCCGCATCACCATTCTATAACGGCGAGATCAACGTCTACGTCACCAATGCAGGAACGATGACCGGCACGTCCGGCGCTGCTATCGAGACGAGGGGCGATGTCTATAGCCGTCCGTGGGGCCTGATCGTCATTAACAAGGCCGGGGGCAAGATCACCGGCGTCGGCACCGCCATCGACACCAATGACGGCCTGCAGCTCACCAACGCAGGGACGATCAACGGCTCGGTCATCACCCGCATAACTAACAGCTACAATTACAAGCAAAGCAGCATTGATACGCTGGCGGGCACGATCAACGGCAATCTGATCCTTGGTGCTGGCAACGACCTGCTGGAAGCGCGCTACGACGCGGGCCAGCTGTTCACCGGCGTCACCGGCACGATCGACGGCGGGGGCGGGATTGACACGTTGCGCATCCGGATCAGCACCGATACGACCTTGGCCGCCCTGCCCTTGCCAACCGGATTTGAGCGCACCGGACTGGTTGCGACCGAAGGCACGACGATCAAGCTGTTGAACGGCTTCACCGGAGCGATCCTGCCGGAAGGTAACGGCACTGTCGAGAACCGCACGGAGTTGACACAGGTCGTGAGCCAGATGGTGCGGCCGAGCGGCACGGTCACGTTCATCAACAGCGGGCGGTTGCAGACCACCGGACCGGGCAAGTTCGCGGCCGAACTCGATGACGTGGCGGGCTTCCGCAACGACGGCAACATCGATGCGGCGGGCGACGGCATTTCGACCAGTCTGGCGACGGCCTTCGTCAACAACGGCAGGATCACCGCGGCCGGGACCGGCGTATCGCTGTTCGGTCAGCATTTCGACAATCGCGGGACGATCCTCTCGACCAGCGGGATCGGCGTGGAGTTGCGCGGCTCGTCGGGTTCGAACCTGGACCAACAGCGCGACGATCGAAGGCGCGACGACCGGTGCGGTCCTGGCCTCGACGCTCGTGAACACCGGAACGATCGGTTCCGCCAGGACGAGCGTCCTGCTCGACCGGTACGGCATTCTCGACAATCGCGCCGGGGGACGCATTTCCGGCACCGCGGCGGCGATCGCACCGCTCACCCCCGGCAGCCCGATCATCAACGCGGCGATCTACAACGCCGGCATCATC
>CAJYHD010000797.1 GCA_913773715.1 uncultured Sphingobium sp. | reverse complement strand
GCGATTAAACAGCCGCACGCCAAGCTCCCGTTCGAGCTTGCCCACCGCGTTGCTGACGGCGGTGGGCGACATGCCGAGATCGAGCGCCGCCGCGCGGAACGAGCCGCACCGAACGATGGCGAGCACTGCCGTCAGCAACGCGGTGGGCAAGCTCGAACGGGAGCTTGGCGTGCGGCTGTTTAATCGCACCACGCGGAGCGTCTCGCTTACCTATGCGGGGCGGATCTTCGTCGCGCAGATCAAATCAGCGCTCGAGGACATTCAGAAGGCAATGAACACCGCGCGCTCCCAGCAGGAGACGCCGACCGGCACGTTACGCATCAATGCGTTCGCGACAGCGGCGCGCGAGATCATGGCGCCGCTGGTGCTGACCTATCTGGAGCGCTATCCTCAGGTTCATATCGACCTGGTCACCGAAGGACGGCTTGTCGATGTCGTGGCGGCAGGCTTCGATCTGGGCGTGCGCAGCGCGGACCTCGTGCCCAGCGACGCGATCGCCATACCGCTGGGGCAGACCCGGCACATGGCGGTGGCCGCATCGCCGACCCTTTTCGAAGGAAGGCCTATCCCCCAAGCGCCGCGCGATTTACTCACCTATCCCTGCGTGCGCGTGCGACTTCCAAATGGCGCTCTGTTCCGTTGGCGGTTCGAGAAGAGCGCCGAGGAATTGCAACTGGACGTCGAGGGTCCGATCACCCTCGACGAAGCCTCACTTGCCCGGATCGCCGTGACGAGCGGGGTGGGAATCGGCTATTTCATGGAGAGCGACGTGCGCGAAGACATCGCCACAGGTCGGCTCATTCGTATCCTGGAGGACTGGACGCCGCCGCTCGCGCCGCTGTGCCTCTATTATTCCAACCGGCGCAATTCTTCCGCGGCCTTTCAGGCCTTCATCGCTCTCGCGCGCGACTTTGCGGCTGGACGCCTCGCGTAAGCAACGGATCGGCCAGCGTCCGACGGCCGCCGCCCCAGCGGACGATGAGGTCCACGCGGGAAATGTCGCGCGACCGCAGGCTGCCCGTCGCCATCCCGTCCAGGTCCCATTGCCAGCCGTAATTAACCAGCAGATTGACCTTCATCCCGGTTCCCTGACGCTGGCGGTACGGCGTCAGCGCGACCGGGAACTGACGCGAGCTGTCATCCCCTACCACCAAAAGCCCGGCGCCGCGACGTGCCACCTCCAGCGCGAACTCCACGGTGGCGGCCGTGAAGGCCCGTTTCTGATCGCCGGGACGCTTCACATTGTCCGGGGTGAAGCAGAAGATCGATATCTACTCGATTGCAAGGTCGCTGCATTGTTCAAACAGACGCAGGCCGGCACTGATGCCATGGGAATAGCCGTCCGACTTGCCCATGCCGCGCTTAGACGCCCACCGACGGTTGCCGTCTGGAATGAAGCCGACATGTCTGGGCATCGACGCCTTCATGCCTATTCCACTACAACATCGCGCCCGCCACGGCCCGATCAAACTCGACACGATCGTGCGCGCACAGCACCCTGACGCTGTCCCGGTTTTCGCGCGACAAGCGCCACAGCCGCCGCTGGTTCTGCAGCCGGGCTGTTCTATCCACCTCCATCATCGTTTGGTAGGCGCGCAGGCCCGGCGTGCATCGTGGGTCCGCCCCGCGCATCTCGTCCCGGTAGAAATAGGCGTCGCCCGCGTGCAGCAGCCATCCGTGGGAAGTCTGGAGAGCGACGCCGGAATGGCCCCATGTGTGGCCAGGCAGCGGCACCATCAGGATTTCTGGCGGCAGCCCCTCTAGGTCGCGAACCGCGTCAAAGCCGAACCAACCCTCTCCGGCAACCCCGTAGCGGCGCCACGTCAACACCTCGTCCCATTGCGCGGGGCGATAGCGATTGCGCGCAACGAACCCGCGCTTGGGGCCGGAGGCGGCTCGATACTCGGCATCCATGACATGGATTGTCGCTTGAGGAAAATCCTCCAGGCCTCCCGCATGGTCGAAGTCCAGATGTGTAAGGATGATATGCCGTACGTCCGCCCGATCGAAGCCCAACCTCTCGATCTGACGCACGGCGGTATCTTCTTCCCGCAGGCGGATATTGAGCAGAGCCCGCATAGTCCGCGTAATGCGCGAGGGACGCCGATGGGGATGCTGCACGTCCCGCAGACCATAGCCGGTGTCGATTAGAATCAAGCCGGACCGATCTGTTTCCACGAGCAGGCAATGGCAGACCAGACGCCCGGTCAGCCCGGCGCTCAATCCATCGAACAGTCGTCCGCCCAGCGGGCAATCCGTTCCACAGTTGAGATGATGAATATGCATCGTAACTCGCAGCGCGGGAGACAGACTGCGTGAAGCGGCTGAAAGGCTGATCGGTTTCGACGGCCGCGCCGCTATCCTCGCCACCACCCGCCTGGATGATCACCGGCTAACCAATGATAATTGGTGAGCACTCTGACACGCAGCTACGCTCGCGGCCCATCGGGTGACACAGGATCGCCCCCCCTGACCTCAACGATGTGGCGATAGTTGGTCGACTCCTGCCGGCTGTTCGACAGGATCAGCACATAAGCGGGTTTGAAGCGACCCATGACATTTTCCAGCGAGAAAAACCATCGTCCACAGAGGTTTGGAACAGCTAGTATTACCTTTGAACTGAACCGAGCGAAGGCGTTGCTGTGCTGACGCTTACATGGATCAAGTCATTTTCAGATAGCTGTCCGCCGTTGACACCATCTTCTTGGTCAAGGCGTTAGCGGCCGGATGCACACGCCCGCCTTTTTAGCCGACCATCGCATCGCGCTTGTCCTGAGCGGCGGCAACGCGCTCGGCGCTTTCCAGGCCGGGGCATGGTGCGCGCTTGAGGATCATGGCCTGACGCCTGACTGGATCGCCGGCGCGTCTGTCGGCGCAGTCAACGGCGCGATCATCTGCGGCAATCCGCCCGAACGACGCCGCGCAGCGCTCAACACATTGTGGCGACCTGCCGAACACGCCGCCAACCCGGCGCTCGACTTTAAGCCTGCCGAGGAAACAC
>CAJYHD010000796.1 GCA_913773715.1 uncultured Sphingobium sp. | reverse complement strand
GACGCGGCCGTTTGACCGCATCCTCGCCGAAGTGCGCGGCTTCTTCGCCGTCCATCGTGCGGAAGGCAGCTTCGGCGGCGGCATCCATGCCGAAATGACGGGGCAGAACGTCACCGAATGCACAGGCGGCGCGATCGCCATCACCGACGAGGGACTGGCCGATCGCTACCATACCCATTGCGACCCTCGCCTCAACGCCGCGCAGTCGCTGGAACTGGCCTTCCTGCTGGCCGAGATGCTGAACGAGGAATTGAAGGAGCGCCGGGCCGCCGCCTGACGTTTACTCTCATGCAAAAAGCAGTGGCCGTGGCATCTTTGTCGCGGCCACTTTTTTTGTTCAGACTCCATCCATCCGCTGACCGCATGAGGGATGGAAGATGTCGGTGACGTCACTACATAGGCGTCGCCGTCGATCGACGCGCGACAAGATATCCAGGGAAGAGACATCGTGAACCTGCCACTTCTGGCCGTGCCGTTGATGGCGATGGCCCAGCCTGCCGCTGCGCAGTCATCGGTGCCTGCCGTCGTGCCGCCGCCGGTGACCGTTACGCTTCCCCCGATCGCGACAACGCCCGAACCGCAGGCCGACGACGACGTCCACGACATCGTCATCACCGCGCGCAAGCGGATCGCAGCCGATCCTGCCGAAGCGATCAACGTCCAGACGTTCCAAGCAATACAATCGGTCGACAAGGCCGTGACCGGTCCGGTTGCCGAAGGCTATAAGAAGGCGCTCCCCAGCCCGGTGCGCGACGGCGTGCGCAATTTCTTCGCCAATCTCGACGAGCCGATCGTTGCCGCCAATTTCCTGCTCCAGATGAAGCCGGGCAAGGCGTTCGAGACGGCGGGCCGCTTCATCGTCAATACGACGTTGGGCATCGTCGGCCTGTTCGACATCGCCAAGCGCAAGCCCTTCTATCTGCCACGCCGCCCCAATGGCCTTGCCGACACGCTCGGTTTCTATGGCGTTGGTCCCGGCCCCTATCTCTACCTGCCACTGATCGGACCAACGACGCTGCGCGACGTGATCGCGCGCCCCGTGGAACTGGCGATTTCTCCGACAGTGATTGGCGGCCCGGTCAACAGCCGCGCCTTCACCGTCGCGCGCTGGGGCCTGGTGTCGATCGATGAACGCGCCCGCGACGACGATCGCATCAAGGAATTGCGCGAGGAGAATGCGGATATTTACGCGATCTACCGCAGCGAATATCTCGCCGAGCGCCAGGCGGAGATCGACGCGTTGAAGGGCCGACGGCCCTATGCCGAAGACTTGCCCAACATCCCCAGGACAACGACGGACAAGCGCAAGTAGCGCCGCTTCGCGGCTGGACTTGGGTGCAGGACTCCCCTAGCCAGAGGGCGTTTCCGCACTGCGGCAAAATGCCGCGCGCTTCAGTCCCGAAAGGCACTTGTCGATGAGCCGAACGACCCTGACCCGCTTCCTGATCGAACAACAGCGGCAGGCGAATGCACTGCCCGGCGAACTGCGTTTGTTGATCGAAACGGTTGCCCGCGCCTGTAAGACGATCAGCCATGCGGTCAGCAAGGGGGCGCTCGGTGAAGTGCTCGGCAGCCTGGACAGCGAAAATGTGCAGGGCGAGGTGCAGAAGAAGCTGGACGTCATCGCCAACGAGCTGTTGCTCGACGCCAACGAATGGGGTGGGCATCTCGCCGCCATGGCCTCGGAAGAGATGGAGACGATCTATCCCATCCCCAACCGCTATCCCAAGGGCGAGTATCTGATGCTGTTCGATCCGATCGACGGATCGAGCAACATTGATGTCGATCTGTCGGTCGGCACGATCTTTTCCGTTTTGAAAGCGCCCGAAGGCTGCGCCGGGCGGGATGTGACCGAAGAAGATTTCCTGCAAAACGGTCGGCATCAGGTCGCAGCGGGCTATGCCATTTACGGTCCGCAATCGATTCTCGTGCTGAGCGTCGGCACCGGCGTCTATGAATTCACGCTCGACCGTGAAGTCGGCAGCTGGGTGCTGACGGACGCCGACATGAAGATGCCACAGGGCAAATGCGAGTTCGCGATCAACATGTCGAACCGTCGCCAGTGGTCGCCGGCCATCACCCGCTACGTCGAAGAACGGGTCCAGGGTGCGCAGGGGCCGTGTGGCAAGGATTACAACATGCGCTGGACCGCGTCGATGGTGGCCGACGTCCACCGCATCCTGAAGCGCGGCGGCGTGTTCCTCTACCCCTATGACCATCGCACCGAGGGCAAGGCCAAGCTGCGTCTGATGTACGAAGCCAACCCGATGAGCTTCCTGATCGAGCAGGCTGGTGGCGCGGCGACCGATGGCTTCATCCCGATCATGGATGCGACGCCCAAGGGCCTGCACCAGCGAATCGGTGTGGTACTCGGCGATACGGTCGAGGTCGAGACGATCACCGCCTACGGTCGGGAATAAGGCTCAAGGGGCAGGACGGCCTGCCCCACTTTCCACCCGCTGATGCCGTAAGAAAAAAGGGGGAGAGCGCGCTCGTCGCGCTCGATCCCCCTGTGCTTCTCGCTCGCCTGCCGGT
>CAJYHD010000795.1 GCA_913773715.1 uncultured Sphingobium sp. | reverse complement strand
CGCGCGATGATCGGCGTCGAGCGCTGGCTGGTGTTCGGCGGGTCCTGGGGTTCGGCGCTCGCGCTCGCCTATGCGCAGGCGCATCTGGATCGGGTGAGCGAACTGGTGTTGCGCGGCATCTTCACCGTCCGCCAGACCGAGATCGACTGGTATTATCAGGAAGGTGTGAGCCGCATCTATCCCGACAAGTGGGAGCGCTTCGTCGCTCCTGTCCCGCAGGGCGAGCGCGGAAATCTGGTCACCGCCTATCGACGGTTGTTGACCGGAGACGATGAACAGGCGCGGTTATCCGCTGCCCGTGCCTGGAGTGCATGGGAACTGGAGACGATCACGCTCCTGCCCAATAGCGATCTGGATGCGAAAGAGGATGCCGATGCCTTCGCGCTGGCCTTCGCCCGGATCGAGAATCATTATTTCATCCATGGCGGTTGGCTGGAGGACGGCCAGTTGATCCGAGATGCCGAGAAACTGGCGAATATTCCCGGCGTGATCATTCAGGGGCGGTACGACATGGCATGCCCTGCCGAAACGGCTTGGGCGCTGCACCGCGCATGGCCGCAGGCGCGTTTCGAGATGATCGAGGGCGCAGGCCATGCCTATAACGAACCGGGTATCCTGGATGCGCTGATCCGCGCGACCGATGAATTTGCTGGATGAGGATGAAGTCGATGACGCTGCGCACCCTGATCGCCCCGGCGGCGCTTCTCTCGCTGGTGGCCTGCGGAGGCGGCAACGATCCGGCGAACGAAGCCGCGCGCACGGTCGCCGCGCCCGACACCGGAGCTGCGGCACAAGTGGCGAAGCTCGATGAGCCGGCGCGTAACGGCGTGCTGGAAAAGGCGATCAAGGCGTCGGGCGCGGCCTGCCCCTCCGTCACCGGATCGGAGCGCGCCGAGATTCGGCCCGGTGTGCGCGGGTGGAAGGCGCAGTGCAACAACGACACCGCGCACCTGATCAAAATTCAGGCCGACGGCACCGCGCAAGTCACGAGCCGCACCTACTGAGGCAAGTTAGCGCCCGAACTTGCGCTGCGTCTTGCCGTAGCGCAGCTTGCGGGTGCCAGGCTTGCCTTCCGTCGCGCGGCCTCGCGGAGCCGCGACCTGTTCGTCGGCGGGCAGCCCGAGTTCCTCGGCTTCCAGCTTGCGAATCTCGTCGCGGATGCGGCCTGCCTCCTCGAACTCCAGATCGGCGGCGGCGGCACGCATCTTCTTTTCCAGATCCTCAATATAGGCGCGCAGATTATGGCCGACGAGGTGCGGACGATCGTCCAGCCCGGTATCGACCGTGACCTGATCCTTCGACGCGACATGCGCGATGATATCGCCGATGTTGCGCTTGATCGTGGTCGGCGTGATGCCATGCTCGAGATTGTAGGCCTCCTGCTTCTCGCGCCGACGGGAGGTTTCGTTGAGCGCCCGCTCCATTGATCCGGTTACGCGATCGGCATAAAGGATGACGCGTCCTTCGACATTACGTGCCGCGCGCCCGATCGTCTGGATCAGCGACGTTTCGGAGCGTAGGAAGCCTTCCTTGTCCGCATCAAGGATGGCGACCAGCCCGCATTCGGGAATGTCGAGACCTTCGCGCAGCAGGTTGATGCCGATTAGCACGTCATAGACGCCGAGCCGCAGATCGCGGATCAGTTCGATTCGTTCCAGCGTCTCGACATCTGAATGCATGTAGCGGACCTTGATTCCCGCCTCATGCATGAACTCGGTCAGATCCTCGGCCATGCGCTTGGTGAGCGTGGTGACGAGCGTGCGATAGCCTTGTGCCGCGACCTTGCGACATTCGTTGATGAGGTCGTCGACCTGATCCTCGACCGGCTTGATCTCGACCGGCGGATCGATGAGGCCGGTGGGGCGGATGACCTGTTCGCTGAAGACGCCGCCGGTCTGATCCATCTCCCAGCCGCCGGGGGTGGCGGACACGCTGACCGTCTGCGGGCGCATCGCGTCCCATTCGTTGAAGCGCAGCGGGCGGTTGTCGATGCAGCTCGGCAAGCGGAAGCCATATTCGGCAAGCGTGATCTTGCGCCGATGGTCTCCGCGCGCCATCGCGCCGATCTGCGGCACTGTCTGGTGGCTTTCATCGACGAACAGCACGGCGTTTTCCGGCAAATATTCGAACAGGGTCGGTGGCGGTTCGCCGGGCAGGCGGCCCGTCAGGAAGCGCGAATAATTCTCGATCCCCGCACAGGAGCCGGTCGCCGCGATCATCTCCAGATCGAAATTGGTGCGCTGCTCCAGTCGTTGGGCTTCGAGCAGCTTGCCCTCTTCCACCAGCTCCTTGAGCCGCTCGGTCAGCTCGAAGCGGATCGCCTCCATTGCCTGCTTGAGCGTCGGCCCTGGGGTGACGTGGTGCGAGTTGGGGAAGACCTTCACATAATCGAGGCTGGCGATCTTCTTGCCGGTCAGCGGATCGAACTCGACGATATCCTCGATCTCGTTGCCGAAGAAGCTGATGCGCCAGGCGGTATCCTCGTAATGCGAAGGGAAGACCTCCAGATTGTCGCCCTTGACGCGAAAATTGCCGCGCGCGAAACCTGCATCGTTGCGCTTATACTGGAGCGCTACCAGCTTGCGGATGATCTCCCGCTGATCCTCTACCGCACCCTTCTTCATGGCAAAGGTCATCGCCGAATAGGTTTCGACCGACCCGATGCCGTAGAGACAGGAGACCGATGCGACGATGATGACATCGTCCCGCTCCAGCAAGGCGCGGGTGGCCGAGTGGCGCATCCGGTCGATGCTCTCGTTTACCGAGCTTTCCTTCTCGATATAGGTGTCGGACCGCGGCACATAGGCTTCGGGCTGGTAATAGTCATAATAGCTGACGAAATATTCGACGGCATTGTTGGGGAAAAAGCTCTTGAATTCGCCATAGAGCTGCGCCGCGAGAATCTTGTTGGGGGCGAGGATCAGCGCGGGGCGCTGCAACGCTTCGATCACCTTGGCCATGGTGAAGGTCTTGCCGGAGCCGGTGACGCCCAGCAGGACCTGATCCTTTTCGCCCTGTCGCGCCGCCGCCGTCAGTTCGGCAATTGCGGTCGGCTGATCGCCGGAAGGCTCATAGTCGCTGACCAGCGTGAACGGCCGACCGCCCTCCGTCTTTTCGGGCCGCGCAGGGCGATGCGGAACGAAGTCCGCGCCGGTTTCCGGTTCATCGAGCGTGGTGCGGATCTGAATCGACATGGGCGCAATATGGGCGCTCGACGCCCGGTCGCAAAGGGGTCCACTTGCCATCTTGCGCACCCGCTGCGACGCTTCGCCGATGGAGACGTGCTGGCTTTGCGAACGACCGCTCGGGCATCGGGTGGAATGGCATCATCCGGTGCCCAAGAGCCGGGGCGGTCGCACCGTGGTGCCGCTGCATCCGATATGCCATCGCACCATCCATGTGACCTTGACCAATGCCGAACTGGCGCGAAATCATCATGAGGCGGAGGCGCTGAGAAAGCATCCGGCGATCGCGCGCTTCATCGCCTGGGTGGCCGGCAAGCCGCCCGACTTTCATGCGCCTACGCGGCGCAAATGAACCCTTGCGCTTTGCGGCCACCCAGGCGATGAAGCGCGCGATCGCCGGATGCTTTCTCAGCGCCTCCGCCTCATGATGATTTCGCGCCAGTTCGGCATTGG
>CAJYHD010000794.1 GCA_913773715.1 uncultured Sphingobium sp. | reverse complement strand
CTGGCGATGGCACTGGTAGCCGCTGGCAACATCGGTACCGCGATGGCGAGTGGATATGCGGGCATCGCCCTGTCGCGCGTCGTCGCGGTACCGATGTTGCCAGCGGCTACCAGTGCCATCGCCAGTGCCACCGCCATTCGCCAGTTGCATCGCGTCAGCATGAAGGCGCTGATCGCGATGGTGATGCCCATCGCGTTGATGTCCCACGCCGCGACATAGCCCAGATGCGCGTCGTCCAGGCCTGATTGCGCCGCGACGACTGCCAGAAATCCGGGCGTCACGAAAATGATCATGGCGCCGATGATCCCGAAGATCACGGCGCTGATCAGCCCCCCGGTTTTGAGGCGGGGGGCGTGGGAGGCGAAGTGCGACAGCCCTTCGACCGGCGATGACGTGTCCATTCAGATCCTCTGCTTCTTCGGTATCGCCGGTCGTATAGTCTAGTCGGGTATTTGCGGCTGTCAGCCCAGCACGTCACCCACTGCCAGCGCGAACTTGTCGACCAGTTCGTCGGCTTCGCTGCGGTTGATGACCAGCGGCGGCGCGAACACCAGCGTGTCGCCCAGCGCGCGGGTGATCAGGCCGCGCTTCGCCGCTGCCTTCAGGATTTCGCGACCCGTGCGGTTTGCAGGCGGGAAGCCTTCCTTGGTCGCACGATCCTTCGCAAGTTCGACGCCGATCATCAGGCCCTTGCCACGGATGTCGCCGACATGCGGGTGCTGGCCCAGCCGGTCGCGCAGTCCGCCCATCAGATAGGGCGCGACGTCCGCGACATTGTTCACCACGTCGAGTTCGTCGATCAACCGCAGCGCCGCCAAAGCCGCCGCCGCGCCGACCGGATGCGCCGAATAGGTGTAGCCATGGCCGAACACGCCCAATTCACCCGCGCCGCTTTCGATTACGTCCCAAACCTTGGGCGAAATGAAGCAGGCCGACATCGGGAAATAGCCGCTCGTCACGCCCTTTGCCGATGTGATGAGGTCGGGTTCATAGCCGTAGGTCTGCGATCCCCAATAGGTGCCGAGACGACCGAAGCCCGATACGACTTCGTCGGCGACCAGCAGGATGTCATGCTTTTTGAGGATCGGCTGGATCTCATCGAAATAGCCTTCGGGTGGCGGGATCAGGCCGCCTGCGCCCATCACCGCTTCGGCGAAGAAGGCTGCGATGGTATCCGCGCCTTCGCGCTCGATCACGTCCTCCAGCTCGCGCGCCAGCGTGCGCGAAAACTCGCGTTCGCTCATGCCCTCGGGGGCCTTCTTGTAATAATAGGGCGCACTTACATGCACGACCGGCCCCTTGGGCAGATCGAAATAATTATGCATGCCCGGCAGGCCGGTCAGGCTGGCGGTCGCCACGCCCGATCCGTGATAGCTGTTCCAGCGGGCGAGGATCTTCTTCTTCTCGGGCTTGCCGCGCAGGTTGTTATACGCCCAGATCAGCTTGAGCTGCGTTTCGTTCGCATCGCTGCCCGACGCGCCGAAAAAGACGCGCGCCATCGGCACGGGTGCCCGCTTCAACAGTTCGGCGGCGCATTCGGCGACCACGTCGGTCGTCATGCCGTTGAAGGTGTGGAAGAAGGAAAGACGCTCGCTCTGGCGCGTGATCGCCTCGACAATCTCGCTGCGACCATAGCCGAGGTTGACGCACCATAGGCCCGCCATGCCATCCAGATATTCGCGTCCGCGCGCATCCCGCACGCGCACGCCCTTGCCACCCACCATGACGGTCGGGCCTTCGTTCTTCAGGTCGTTGATGCCGGTGAAGGGGTGGAACTGGGACTCTTTGTCCAGCCGTTCGAGTTCGGCGGCGTCGGTAATCATCTGGCTCTCCTGCATGATCGCGAGAAATGCTTGCTCGGCCGCCGCTGGCGACTGACCATCGCTACATTTGACAACAGTCATCCTATTTGAAGGAGTTTGGTTGTCAATAGTAAACAATTAAAGGCGACGTACTCAGGTTGTTTCGGCTTGGGTGGCCACCGCACGTTATTGACAGAATGGGCAACAAACGGGATGGAAACGCATGGAAGAAAAACCCGAAATCAACAATGTCATCGCCATGATGTCCTTCGCTGCGGTGGTCAGCACGGGGGGCTTTTCCTCGGCGGCCAACGCGCTTGGCTATTCGAAGGCGGCGGTTAGCCGTCAGATCGCAAGACTGGAGGCGAGTCTCGGTGTCAAGCTGCTCGACCGCACGACGCGCGCGGTTTCGCTGACGCCAGCCGGGCGTGAGATGTACGTACGTTGCTCGCGCATCGTCGATGAAGTGAACGAAGCCAACACGATCGTCACCGGCATGACCTCTCGCCCGCGTGGCGAGCTGAAGGTCAACGCGCCTGTCGTGTCGTCGCTGTTCGATCTGACCAAGATCATCCCGCGCTTCCTTCAGACCTATCCCGATGTCCGGCTGTTCGTGAACCTTTCCGACAGCCGGGCCGATCTGCTCAAGGGGCGGTTCGACGTCGCCTTCTGGATGGGCGAGCCGTATGACAGCAGCCTCGATGCGGTGCGGCTGCGCAATTATCCCATGGTACTGGTCGGATCCAAGACATACCTCACCCAGCGCGGCAGTCCCACGGTGGCAAGCGACCTCAAGGATCATACCTGCATCGTGGAAACCCATCTGTCGCGGGTCGGCGAATGGAAATTGTCCGGCGACGTGACGGTTTCGGTCAATCGCGGTCCGCTGACATCGAACTCGGTCCGCATGGCGCGCGAAGCCACGCTGGAGGGCCTGGGCATCAGCTATCTGCCGATGTTCCTGGTGGAAGAGGATATCGCGGCCGGTAGATTGGAAGTGGTGCTGCCCGATCTGGTCACCGAACAGATTCCGCTCTACCTGATGTTTCCAAAGGGCAATTATGCTCTGGCCAAGGTTCGCGCCTTCGTCGATTTCCTGACCAACGAGATTACCGACGAAAACGAACCGTCGGTCAGCAAGGGCATCGGTCTCGCCGCCGTGATGTGAGGGCGGGGCGACCATCGCCGCCCCGGCCGCTTCATATGTCGTAGCAGTCGTTGGCCGCCCCGAACGCCATCGCACCGAAATTGCGTGCATAGGGATAGGGGTTGTTGGCGACATGCGCGCGCGCGCAGTGGATGTCGAGAAACGCGCGCTGCACGATATTGCCGCGATAGATCGCCTTGCCGCCGCTGAATTGCATGAGCTGGTCGACCGCGGTCACGCAGCGGCTGACCATGGATGTGGTCGACAGGCCCAGCGCGGCGCGCCGATCGTCGCTCCAGTCGTTGCGCTCGGCGCGGTCGGTCAATTCGGCAAGATCACGCTCCAGCCGCATTTCCAGATCATCGAGTGTCAGCGCCACATCGGCCACCGCTTCCTGAATCGCGCTGTCGTTGGCGAGCTTGAGGCCGGTATAGGTTGCGCGCTTGGTTCGCATGCCTTCGAGAAAGACTTCGAGGGCGCGCTTCAGCGTCCCGAGCGATGTCGTCGACACCGTGCGATTGAAAAGCTGTGCGAAGGGGATTTTGTAGAGGTCGCCGTCGTTGACCTCATGGCCGGGGCAATCGAGCGCGAACATGTCCATTTCGCGAATGATGCGATGGTCGGGAACGAAGACGTCTTCGACGACGATGTCGTTGCTGCCCGTCGCGCACAATCCCATGACGTTCCATGTATCGATGATGGTGTAATCGCTGCGCGGCACCAGGAAGTTGCAAGGGTCGGGCGC
>CAJYHD010000793.1 GCA_913773715.1 uncultured Sphingobium sp. | reverse complement strand
AGGGCATGAAGCGATCGGCCATGGTCTGGAAGGCGACTTCAACCGCAAGGGCACCAGCGCCTTTTCCGGGCGCACCGGCGAACGCGTCGCCGCGCCCGGCGTCACCGTCGTCGACGACGGCAGCATCATGAACCGCCGCGGATCGCTGTCGATCGATGACGAAGGCACACCGACGCAGGAAAATATTCTGATCGAAGACGGCATATTGCGTGGCTATATGCAGGACCGGCTCAACGCGCGCCTGATGGGCGTCGCGCCGACCGGCAATGGCCGCCGCGAAAGCTACGCCCACGCCCCGATGCCACGCATGACCAATACCTTCATCAAGGGCGGCAACGATGATCCCGAAGAATTGCTGAGCCGCATGAAGACTGGCATCTTCGCCAAGAGCTTCGGCGGCGGACAGGTCGACATCGTCTCGGGCAAGTTCGTCTTTTCCTGCACCGAAGCCTATAAGGTGGAGAACGGCAGGATCGGCGATCCGATCAAGGGCGCGACGCTGATCGGCGATGGTCCGACCGCACTCACCAAGGTGATCGGTGTCGGCAACGACTGGGCGCTGGACGAAGGAATCGGTATGTGCGGCAAGGGTGGGCAAAGCGTGCCTGCCGGTGTCGGTCAACCGACGCTGCTGATGGAAGGCCTGACGGTCGGCGGCACGGCGACCTGAGACTTGGCGGGCATGAGCGGCGGGAACCGCCCCGCCGCCGGATCATTGATTCGGGCATGAACATGCTGACCGATAGCCATGATGCCGTGACTGCCGATTGGGCGGCGGCTTTGCTCGACTTCTGGTTCAATAAGGTCGGAGAGCAGGACTGGTGGAGCCATGATCCTTCGCTAGATCGGCTTTGCGAGAGTGAATATCGTTCGCTTTGGGAAGAGAAGCGCGCCCTCGCCGCCGAGGCATTTCTCGATCGCGCAGATGACGCGCTGGCTGCGGTCATCCTTTTCGATCAGCTTCCGCGCAATATGTTTCGGGGCACTACAGATGCATTTGCAACGGACGTGATAGCCCGCGACATTGCGCGCGGTGCCATCGCGCAAGGCTATGACATTCAGATCGGCGGCGCGGGCCGTCTCTTCTTCTACATGCCCTTCATGCACAGCGAGGTCCTGGAGGACCAGGAGTTGTCCCTGACCTTGTTCGAAGGTGCAGGTGACGAAAAGTCGCTACAGTTTGCGCGCGAACATCACGATATCATTGCGCAGTACGGCCGCTTTCCACATCGTAACGCAGTGCTCGGGCGAAAAACACGACCCGAAGAACAGAGCGCCATCGAAGAAGGCGGCGACTGGTAGGCAAGCTGCCTATTTTTTGAGCATCGAGGATCATCTGCCCAAATTTTCGGCGCTTCGATCGCTAAGGCGGATCGTGCATCATCCCGTTAACCCGCGTTTAACAAACTGGCACGGCTTTTGCTGATGTTGTTCCCGGTACACCAATCAAGGGGGCGACATGAAACTTGTCATGGCTATCATCAAGCCGTTCAAGCTTGACGATGTCCGCGAGGCACTCTCCTCGCTCGGCATCGCCGGGATGACGGTCAGCGAAGTGAAGGGCTTCGGCCGCCAGAAGGGGCAGACCGAAATCTACCGCGGCGCGGAATATTCGACCAACATGGTTCCCAAGATCAAGATCGAGGTGGTCTGCGACGACGATCTCGCGCCCCGTGTCGTGGAAGCGACGCAGGCGGCGGCAAACTCGGGCGCCATCGGCGACGGCAAGATTTTCGTCCTCGATGTTGGTCAGGCTGTGCGTATCCGCACCGGCGAGACTGGCGAAACCGCGCTGTAAGGAGGGGGAAAGATGAGCTTCACCAAAACTCTTGGCGGCGTGGCGGGGGCGGCAGCCCTGTCGCTCTTCGCCGCCGCGCCCGCCTGGGCGCAGGCCGCTGCGGCACCCGCCGCGACCGTCAACAAGGGCGACACCGCCTGGATGATGATCTCCACCGTACTGGTTCTGGCGATGATCCTGCCGGGCCTGGCACTTTTCTACGGCGGTCTCGTCCGCACCAAGAACATGCTGTCGGTCATGACGCAGATTGGCGCCGTCGCCTGTCTCGCGATGCTGATCTGGGTGATGTACGGTTACTCGATGGCGTTCGGCCCCGATTATACCAGCGGACTGTCTGGCTATGTCTCCACCTTCGGCAAGGCCTTCCTGAAGGGCATCACGCCCGCATCGCAGGCAGCGACCTTCACCCCCGGCGTCGAAATACCGGAATATGTCTTCGTCTGCTTCCAGATGACCTTCGCTGCGATCACCATCGCGCTGGTGCTGGGATCGGTCGTCGAGCGGATCAAATTCTCGGCCGTGATGGTATTTGCCGCCGTGTGGCTGACGATCGTTTATTTCCCGATCGCACACATGGTCTGGGCATCGAGCGGCGTGTTCTTCAAGGCGGGCGCACTCGACTTTGCGGGTGGTACCGTCGTCCACATCAACGCGGGCGTATCCGCTCTCGTTGCTGCACTGATCCTTGGCAAGCGCATCGGTTTCCCCAAGGAACCTATGCCGCCGCACAGCCTGACGCTGACGGGCGTCGGCACCGGCCTTCTGTGGGTCGGCTGGTTCGGCTTCAACGCCGGCTCCGCGCTGGAAGCCAATGGTTCGGCGGCTCTCGCCATGATCAATACCTTCGTCGCCACCGCTTCGGCTGCCCTGTTCTGGATGCTTGCCGAGCGCATCAACGGCCACAAGGGTTCGGCGCTGGGCTTCTGCTCGGGCATTGTTGCGGGCCTCGTCGCCGTCACCCCGGCGGCTGGCAACAGCGGGCCGTTCGGCGCGATCGTGCTGGGTGCGGTCGCCTCGATCATCTGCTTCTACGCGGTCACCGTCCTCAAGCCCAAGCTCGGCTATGACGACAGCCTGGACGCCTTCGGCATCCATGGCATCGGCGGCATGGTCGGCGCAATCGGCACGGCGATCGTCTATGCGCCCTCGCTCGGCGGCCCCGGCGCGGCGGATTACGACATCGGTGCCAAGCTGGTCGTGCAAATCGAAGCGGTCCTGACCACCATCGTCTGGGCATCGGTCGGCACCGTGATCGCTATCTTCATCGCCAAGGCCGTGACCGGTCTGCGGGTAAGCCAGGAGGTCGAGTATGAAGGCCTCGACCTCGGCGAACATGGCGAGCGCGCCTACAACCCGTAAGTTTCTCAAGTTCGGCTGGTGGGTATTTGCCCGCCAGCCTCCAGATGTTCCTCCTGCGAACATGCCTAGGGGTCGGTACGAAAGTACCGGCCCTTTTTTTGGACTGTCGAAAAGGTCAGGCGGTCGGGCGCGACCAGAGACGCGCCGGACGCGGCGTAGAGGCAGGCCACCGTTCCGCGCGGCCCGGCACCTTCAGCCCGGCACGCGCCACCCAGAGCATCTTGTCGCGCTTGGGGGTAATGACGCGATGATCCCATGCCCGTTCGCCGCGACGTGCGACTTCGCGGGCGATATCGCCATAGATTCCGGCAGCGGCCAGCACTGCCCAGGCAGCGCGTGGCGGGAGCGCGCCGGTGCCGTGCCGGGCGCTCTCCTCATAATCCGCCGCCATGTCGGCAAGCCGTCGTCCCAGTTGCGCGAGGCGGGGCCGCAACCACGGCTTCATGTGCTCGCCAGGCGGCATATCCATCTCCACCAGCCACTCGATCGGCAGATAGCAGCGATCCGCCGCTTCATCCTCGCTGATGTCACGCGCGATATTGGCAAGCTGGAAAGCGAGGCCGAGATCGCAGGCGCGGTCCAGCGTCGCGTCATCGGCGGGATCGACGCCCATCAGCACCGCCATCATGCAGCCGACCGCGCCCGCGACATGATAGCAGTAGCGCAGCATGTCGTCCTGGCTGCGCGGTCGCCAATCCTGCGCATCGAGGGCGAATCCTTCGAGCAAGTCGTGGGCATAGCGCGACGGGATGGCGCATTCGCGCATGACGACGCCGAAGCCGTCGAACGCGGGATCGCCGGTCGGCTCTCCGCGTAACGCCGCATCGGTCATCACCCGCATCTGCGACAATCGCGCCTGTCCATCGGACACACCGGTCAGCGTGCCGCCATGATCCTGCCCATCGGCGATGTCGTCGCACTTGCGGCACCAGGCGTAGAGCAGCCATGCCCGTTCGCGCGTGACGGGATCGAACAGTTTGGACGCGAGCGCGAAGGATTTCGACCCCCGCGCAATGCTGTCCCGCGCATGCGCGACCAGCGCCGCACGGTCGAGGGCGACGGGTGGGTTCAGAGCCGCGCCGCCTTCATCGCGAAAATCGTCTCATGCGGGTGATAGGCGGCCATGGCATCGACCAGCGCCTTGATGCTGTCCGCATGGATCAGGATGCCGGCATGCTGCGCACGGATGAAGCCCGCCTCCACCATCTGCCGGTTGAAGCCGATCAGCTGGTCGTAGAAGCCCGCGACGTTGAGCAGCCCGACGGGCTTGCCGTGATAGCCAAGCTGCGCCCAGCTGATCGCTTCCCACAATTCGTCCATTGTGCCGACGCCGCCGGGCAGCGTCACGAAGCCGTCGGACAGGTCGGTGAACATCTGCTTGCGCTGGTGCATCGTCTGGACGACGTGCAGTTCCGTACAGCCCTTGTGCGCGACTTCCGCGCCGACTAGCGCTTCGGGGATGACGCCGATGACTTCGCCGCCCGCGTCGAGCGCCGCGTCAGCGACCGCGCCCATCAGGCCGAGCCGTCCGCCGCCATAGACGACGCCGATACCGCGCTCCGCCAGCGTGCGCCCGACATGCCGCGCCGCGTCGATATAGGTCAGATCAGCGGGTGTCGCCGACCCGCAGTAAACCGCCAGTCTCTTCATCATATCCTGCTCAAATCTTCCAGCATCAGCGCCGCGGTCGCCTTGGCGCTACCCACCACGCCGGGATGCCCGCGCCAGGATGGGTGCCGGCCCCTACCAGATAGAGGTTGGGAAGAACATCGTCGCGATTGTGCGCGCGGAACCAGGCACTTTGCGTCAGCAGCGGCTCCAGGCTGAAGGCGCTGCCATGATGCGCGGCCAGGTCGCGACCGAAGTCGCGCGGCGTGTAGTGGAAACGCGTAACGATGCGCGAACGGATATCGGGGATCAGTGCTTAATGTCGCGCCAGACGTTCTGGTAGGCGCCCCAGGCGAGGAAGCAGAACACCAGCAGGAACAGCGCCGCCGCGAGGCCCGCACCATGGCGGGTGTCGAGGTTGGGTTCGGCGGT
>CAJYHD010000792.1 GCA_913773715.1 uncultured Sphingobium sp. | reverse complement strand
GAGGCGGCGTCTGTTCCGCAGCGCAGGCTTGCAGCGTGGCGATCGTCGTCGCGGCGCGGCGGCGCGCGACATCCTCTCGCTTGAAGTCGCAGATTTCGAGCAGCTTGTTGGTCATCAAAAGGCAATCCAGCAATTGAGCAGGGCGAACGCGAGGCCCCGGTCGATAGTTTCGGCGGCTTCCTCGACGCCCTCGGCAAGATCATGGGCCGCGCCCGCAACGACAAGGGCGGCGGCGGCGTTCAACAGCACGGCATCGCGATAAGGGCCATGCTCGCCTTGAAGAAGGCTGCGCAAGGCGGCGGCGTTGTAGGCCGCGTCGCCGCCCCGGATGGCGGTGACAGGGTGCGTGGACAGGCCGAGTTCGGCGGCCGTGACGCGGCGCATCGCGATGACGGAGGCATGGTCGATCTCCGCAATGTCGTTGCCGCCGGCGAGCGAGAGTTCGTCCAGCCCTTCGTCGCCCGAAACGATCATGGCGCGATCGACGCCCAAATCTGCCAACGCTTCGGCATAGATGGGGACATAGGCCGGGCGGGCGATGCCGACCAGTTGGCGGCGGACGCTGGCCGGGTTGGCGAGCGGCCCCATGAGGTTGAAGATCGTGCGCTCACCGATCGCGCGACGGATCGGCGCGAGGCGCTTCAAGGCTGGGTGATGCTGCTGCGCGAAGAGGAAGCCGATGCCGAGGTCTGCGAGCGTCACTTCCGCCGTTTCGGTCGCGCGGTCGAGGTTGAGTCCCAGTGCCTCCAGCGTGTCGGCGGCCCCTGCCTTGGACGATGCGGCGCGGTTGCCATGCTTGGCGACCGGAACGCCAGCGGCCGCGACGACGAGGCTGACGGCGGTGGAGACGTTGAGCGTGTGATGTCCATCGCCGCCGGTTCCGCAAACATCGATCGCACCTTCGGGCGCGGTGACCGCGATCATGCGGGATCGCATGGCGCGGGCGGCAGCGGCGATTTCGGTTGCGGTCTCTCCCCGGCGAGCCATGGTGACAAGGAAATCGGAGATGCTGTCATCGCCAAGATCGCCATCGAACAGCAGATCGAATGCCGCCGCCGCGTCGTCAGCGGAAAGCGGCAGGGCGGGGTCGGGCAGCGTCGTCATCGCGCCCGCCTTAGTCACAGGAGCTAACGTGAGTCGAGAGGCGCCCGCGCATAACTTCGCATGTTTCCCGCATTTCGCGACATAAGATTTCCCATTCCTGCAACTTTCGATCCGTGAGCATCCAGGATCGCCGATAGTACGAGCATAGGAAAGGGCGGTCAGGCGGCGAGGCGTTTCCGCACCGGCAGTTCGGCGATACGCAGGAAATTGGCGAGCATGTCATGACCATGTTCGGTCGCGATGCTTTCGGGGTGGAACTGGACCGAATGGATCGGCAGGGTCGCGTGGCGGAAGCCCATGACCGATCCGTCTTCGCTGCGGGCGTTGACGATCAGGCTTTCGGGGATGTCCTCCACAATCAGCGAGTGATAGCGGGTCGCGGTGAATGGGGAGGGCAATCCTTCGAACAGGCCGCTGCCGTCATGCGTCACGGGTGACGTCTTGCCGTGCATCAGACCTCCACGCACAACCTTACCACCGAAATGCTGTCCGATCGCCTGATGGCCCAGGCACACGCCGAGAAGGGGTGCGCCCGCATCGGCACAGGCGGCGACGAGATCGAGACTGACACCGGCTTCGTTCGGCGTGCAGGGACCGGGTGAGAGCAGAAATGCCTTCGCGCCGGTCGAGAGCGCCTGCCCTGCCGAGATGGCGTCGTTGCGTACGACCTCCACCTCGGCACCCAGTTCCATAAGATAATGAACGAGGTTCCAGGTGAAGCTGTCATAATTGTCGATGACGAGGATCATGGCGCAAGCCTTAGCGCGAGATCAGGTCCGGGGGAAGCGGGCGGTTAAAGCGCGGCTGCCTGTTCCGCTTCACGCCGTGCGCGATTCTTGTCGGCGAGGTCCTGGCGGGCGGCCATGGCAAGGAAGGCGGCTTCGGAGCGCAGGCAGCGATCGCGGACATTGTCGAGCGTCGCGGCGTCCGCATCGGTGCGGGCGGTGGCGGCGAGCGCGCGATAGTCGGGATTGGCCATGTCATGCTCCTTGAAACAGAGGGACGGGGCGTCAGGATCGACGCCCCGTAGTCATGGCACGCTTATTCGGCGTGCTGGATGTTCACAGCCGCCATCTTGCCGCGACGGTCCTGCTCCAGATCATAGGAGACGCGGTCCTTTTCGCGCAGCGTCGCAAGGCCAGCGCGCTCGACGGCGGTGATGTGGACGAACGCGTCGGGAGTGCCGTCATCGGGGGCGATGAAGCCATAGCCCTTGTCGGCGTTGAAGAACTTTACGGTTCCGGTGATGCTCATGAAAGTTTTCCTTCTTACGTTCGATGCAACCCGTGTGGTCACATCGGATGCTAGAAAGGCAGGGAAAGAAGGAAGTTGGGTGCCGCAAAGCGCCGAAAGACCGTCGATTTGCGTCTGTAGCAAATCTGTTATGCGCCTTTTATTCGCGAATTACAAGGCGACCTAGACGGATACAGGCGCGGGAGCACGATCGGCGTCACCGAATACGCGGAGATAGCGTGCAATATCTTGCGGTTTGCCGGTCGCTTTTTGTGGATTGTCCGACAGCTTCACGGCTGGGCGGCCATTCGCGCTGATGACCTTGCACACGAGCGAGATCGGCTCCAGCCCGGCGGCGTTGTCTGAGTCGCATCCACGGAAATCGTTGGTGAGGTTGGTCCCCCAGCCGAAGCTGGTCCGAACGCGCCCCTCGAAATGACGATAGGTCGCCTCGATCGTATCGACGTCCATCCCGTCGGAGAAGATCAGCAGCTTCGTGCGCGGATCGCGACCATGGGCGCGCCACCAGTCGATGACCTGCTCGCCTGCCGGGATCGGCGGGGCACTGTCGGGGCGGAAGCCGGTCCAGTCGGCGACCCAGTCCGGGGCGTCGCGCAGGAAAGCGGTCGTGCCGAACGCATCGGGCAAGGCGATCAGCAGATTGCCGCCATAGATGTGCCGCCACTCGTCCAACACGCGGTAGGGCGCCTGCGCCAGTGCGGCATCGTCAGGGGCGAGGGCTGCGGCGACCATCGGCAATTCGTGCGCGTTGGTGCCAATCGCCTCCAGATCGCTGTCCATGGCAAGCAGGACATTGGACGTGCCGATGAAACGGTTGCCCAATCCTTCCTTCAGCGCTTCGACGCACCAGCGTTGCCAGAGGAATCCGTGGCGGCGGCGCGTGCCGAAATCGGAAAGAACAAGATCGGGAAGCTGGCGCAGGCGATCGACCTTGCCCGATGCGTTCGGCACGACCGCTTTCC
>CAJYHD010000791.1 GCA_913773715.1 uncultured Sphingobium sp. | reverse complement strand
TCAGCATTCCGTCCGGCGCATGGCGGAAATAGTCGCGAGCGTTGAGGCCGCGCAGCGACAGGGTGGGACCTTGGCTGTCACTTTCACCGTCATGAATGAACACCATGTCGAGGATGACGCCGATGCCCGCTTGCCGAAGCGCCCCTACCGTATCGCGCAACTCCGCCATGCCGCCGGGCGCGAGCCGGGGATCGAGCGCGAACCAGTTGACGGGATTATAGCCCCAATAGTTCGTCAGGCCGAGCGGGCCGAGATGCCGCTCGTCGATCCAGGCATTGATCGGCATCAACTCGATCGCCGAGACATTAAGGCGCTTCAGATGACCGATGATGGCGGGATGGGCGAGTGCGGCGATCGTTCCGCGTTGCGCTTCTGGTACCTCGGGATGCTGCATCGTGAAGCCGCGCACATGCAGTTCGTAGATGAGGCCGCCGGGCTGAAACAGCGGCGGTTGCAGCGGTAGGCTTGGCAGCTCCGACGTCACCAGACCTTTGGCGATGAGCGGCGCGCTGTCGATCTCTTCGGATCGTGCGGCGGCGAGGCGTGGATCGTAGCTGAAGGCTTTGTCGATCGCGGTGGCATAGGGATCGAGCAGCAACTTGGCGGGATCGAACCATAGCCCGGACGGTGGATCGTAGCGGCCGTCGGCGCGGTAGCCATAGGCCGTTCCCGCTATGACGTCTGGTGCCTCCACGTGCCAGACACCGTCTCCGTCGCGCAGCATCGGCATTCGGCGCTCTTGCCCAGCGTCGTCGAACAGGCAGAGCCAGAGCTGGTCTGCATCCGGCGACCAGACCGAGAAGCGAACGCCGCCCTTGGTAAAGACGGGCGGTCCGGGCGCTGCGCTCATGCAGCCGTTGCCGTCAGGCTGCGATACAGTGCAGCATAGCGAGCGGCGCTATTCGCCCAGGATACGTCCGATCGCATCCCCGCCTGCTGCATCGCCTGCCAGGTTTCCGATCGCCCATGGATATCGACGACACGCGCGATCGCGTTTCGGAGAGCCTGAGCATCCGATGGCGCAAAGACGACACCGGTCGCTACGCTGGCCGACAATGCCGCTTCGTTGGCGTCGATCACGGTGTCCGCCAAGCCACCGACCCGGGCGACAATGGGAACGCACCCGTAACGAAGCCCGTAAAGCTGGGTAAGCCCACATGGTTCGAAGCGCGAAGGGATGAGGATCGCGTCGCCGCCGGCCTGCATCAAGTGCGAGAGCGGTTCGTCATAGCCGATCTGGACGCCGACCCTGCCCGGATGCCGCGTGGCAGCACTGCGGAAAGCGTCTTCAAACGGGCGGTCACCGGAACCTAAGACTGCCAGCTTCGCCCCCAAGCCGACGAGATGATCGATCGCTCCGATCATCAGGTCCATGCCCTTTTGCAAGGTCAGGCGGCTGACGATGATGAAGATCGGCGCATCGTCCGTATCGAGCGAAAAATGCTCTTCCAGCCGCCGCCGGTTCGCCTCTCGCGCCGAAAGCGAGCGGATCGAGAAAGGCCGCGCAATCAGCTTGTCCTTGGCTGGATTCCAGATGTCGGTATCGACGCCGTTCAATATGCCGTGCAGCCGGTCCGCACGCCCGTTGATCAGCCCTTCCAGACCCATGCCGTCTGCGGGCGATCGGATTTCCTGAGCGTAGGTGGGGCTGACGGTCGTGATCGCGTCGGCGGAGACCAGTCCAGCCTTCAGATAGCCAACCCCGCCATAATATTCGACGCCGTCCACGCTCCATGCCTCGGGCGGCAGGCCAAGACGGGGGAAGATGTCCGGACCATAGCGCCCCTGAAAGGCGATGTTGTGGATGGTAACGACGCTCGGAACCGCATGGGCCGGTCCATAGCGCATATAGGCGGCGGTCAACGCGGCCTGCCAGTCGTGGACATGCACCACGTCAGGCTGCCAACCCTTGATCGCGCCCTCGGCTATGTCGGCACCTGCGCGGGACAAAGAGGCGAACCGGCGCCAATTATCGTCCCATTCTCGCCCATTCGCATCGCCATAAGGACCACCTGCCCGCGAGAACAGTTCAGGCGCATCCAGCACGATGAGGTCAAGCCCGTCGACCCGTGCGGCGCGCAAGGCCGCCGGCACGCCCATCAGCGCGTCATAGCGGCGGATCGCCCGCACCTTGCCGATGCGCTCCATGATCGCGAGATAGCCCGGCACAAGTGTTCGGGTCGCCACTCCCTGTCCTGTCAGCGCGAGCGGCAAGGCGCCAGCCACGTCCGCCAGCCCGCCCGTCTTGACGAGCGGATAGATTTCCGAGGCGACTGATAGAAGCTTCATCCCCCCGCCCCCGATCAGCCGAGCCGGTCGATCATCGGCTGCGTGACGAGGCAGATGCCGTTGTCGGTGACGCGGAACCGCTGCGCGTCCAGTACGGGATCTTCGCCGATGATGAGGTCGGTTGGAATGATGATGCCGCTGTCGACCACGCAGCGATGCAGCCGCGCCCCGCGCCCGATCTCGCAATTGGGCATGATGACGCTTTCGGTGACGGACGAGAAGCTGTGCGTCCGCACGCCCGAGAAGAGCAGGCTGCGGTGGAGCGAGGAACCGGAGACGATGCAGCCGCCCGCGACGAGCGAGGAGGTCGCTGATCCGCGGCGGCCATCTTCGTTGTGCACGAACTTGGCGGGCGGCGTGACTTCGGAATAGGTCCAGAGCGGCCAGCTGCGATCATAGAGGTCGAGCGAAGGCACGACGTCGGTCAGGTCGATGCTTGCCTGCCAATAGGCGTCGATCGTACCGACGTCGCGCCAATAGGGTTCCTTCTCGCTCTCGGCCCGAACGCAGCTTTGCGAGAAGCGATGGGCGACGGCTTTGCCATGCTTGACGATATAGGGGATGATGTCGCCGCCGAAGTCGCGCTTGCTGGTCGGGTCGTCGGCGTCGCGGCGAAGCTGCTCGATCAGGAATTTGGTCTGGAAGACGTAGATGCCCATAGACGCCAGTGCCTGGTCAGGCTGGCCAGGAATGGGCGGCGGGTCCTTGGGCTTTTCGACGAAGGCGGTGATGACGTCATGCTCATCGACATGCATCACGCCGAAGCCGACCGCTTCCATGCGCGGGACCTCCAGACAGCCGACCGTGACGTCCGCGCCACTGTCCACATGCTGCTGGAGCATGAGTTCATAGTCCATCTTGTACACATGATCGCCCGCGAGGATGACCATATATTCGGGCGCATAATCCTCGATTATATCGATATTCTGGAACACGGCGTCAGCCGTTCCCTCGTACCACTGGCTTTCCGATACGCGCTGGCTGGCGGGCAGGATGTCGAAGCTCTCGTTTCGTTCAGGCCGCAGGAAGTTCCAGCCGCGCTGGAGGTGGCGGATCAGTGAGTGCGCCTTGTATTGTGTCGCGACACCGATGCGGCGAATACCGCTGTTGAGCGCGTTGGACAGCGCGAAGTCGATGATCCGCGCCTTGCCGCCGAAGTGGACGGCGGGCTTGGCACGCCGGTCCGTCAGTTCGGCAAGGCGGCTGCCGCGACCACCGGCCAGAACATAGGCCATGGCGTCGCGCGCGATCGGCTGATTTCTCGTCTGCATTCTGGCCTCTCCTTGGCTCATGCCGCTTCGTGCATGGTCTTTCATATGTCGAGTTCGAGCATGATCGTGCCGAGCGGCGGAATGGTGATGTTAGCCCATCCGTCCGCTTCGGTTTCGACCGCACCCATATTGCCGACGCCGCTGCCGCCATAGCTGTGCGCGTCGCTGTTGAGGATTTCGCGCCAGCGGCCCGCGACTGGCAGGCGCATCCGATAGCCATGCCGCAGAACGGGCGTGAAATGGCTGATGACGACGATCGGCGCTTCGCCCGGTGCGCGCCGTTGCCAGGCGAAGACCGAGTCCGCATCCGCATCCGCAAAAACCCATTCGAACCCCTCGCCTTCGCAATCGCGGGCATGGAGCGCGGGGCGCGCGCGGTACATGCGGTTCAAGTCAGCGACGAGAAGTTGGACGCCATTATGCGCGCCATGTTCGAGCAGGTGCCAGTCGAGGCTGCGCTCCTCGCTCCATTCCTCGCGCTGGGCGAATTCCTGCCCCATGAACAACAGCTTCTTGCCGGGATAGCCCCACATCATCGCGTAATAGGCGCGCAGCGTTGCGAACTTCTGCCAATCATCGCCCGCCATCTTGGTCAGCAGCGAGCCCTTGCCATGCACGACCTCGTCATGGCTCAGCGGCAGGACGAAATTCTCGCTGAAGGCATAGACGAGGCCGAAGGTGATGTCGTGATGATGGTGCGCGCGATGCACGGGATCGCGCTGCAAGTAGTGCAGCGTGTCGTGCATGAAGCCCATGTTCCACTTAAACCCGAAGCCAAGGCCGCCCGCATGGACCGGCTGAGAAACACTCGGCCAACTGGTCGATTCCTCGGCGATGGTCATGATGCCGGGATGGGTGCCGTAAAGGCGTTTGTTCAATTGCTGGAGGAAGGCGACGGCCTCGACATTCTCGCGCCCACCATGGTCGTTGGGTATCCACTCGCCCGCCTTGCGCGAATAATCGAGGTAGAGCATCGAGGCGACCGCATCGACGCGAAGGCCATCGACATGATAGCGCTCGGCCCAGAAAAGCGCATTGTTGACCAGATATTGCGCGACCTCTTTCCGCCCATAATTGTAGATGGCGGTATTCCAGTCGGGGTGGAAGCCCTTGCGCGGGTCGGCATGTTCGTAGAGCGCAGTGCCGTCGAATTGGGCGAGGCCATGCTCGTCGGTGGGGAAATGCGCGGGAACCCAGTCGATGATAACGCCCAGCCCCGCTCGGTGCGCGCCATCGACGAAGCGGGCGAGGCCTGCCGGATCGCCGAAGCGGGCGGTCGGCGCATAGAGGCCGAGCGTCTGATAGCCCCAGCTGGGGTCGTAAGGGTATTCGCTGACCGGGAGGAATTCGATATGGGTGAAACCCATGCCGACCGCGTAGGGGATGAGGCGATTGGCAAGCTCGTCCCAACTAAGGAAGCCGCCATCCTCACCCTTCTGCCATGACCCGGCATGGACTTCGTAGATAGAGATGGGCTGGCGGCGCGCATCGATGCTGCGCCAATGTTCGCGATGACGTTCGTCGCCCCATATATGATCGAGCGGCGGCGCGATGATCGAGGCGGTCGAGGGGCGAAGTTCGGCCTGGAATGCGAAGGGATCGGCCTTCAGCGGCAGGAGCTGCCCATCCTTGCCGATGATCTCATATTTATAGGTATGGCCCGGTCCGATTTCGGGCAGGAAGATTTCCCATACGCCGGTGTCGGATCGCAGGCGCATGGCCGCGCGTCGGCCATCCCAGCGGTTGAAGTCACCGACGACGGAGACACGCTGCGCATTGGGCGCCCACACGGCGAAATGCGTGCCGGTGACGCCCTCATGATCGATGACATGCGCGCCCATCTTGTCGAACAGGCGCTCATGCGATCCTTCGGCGAAATAATGGTCGTCCATCGGGCCGAGGACGGGACCGAAACCATAGGGATCGATCACGGCATAGTCGCTGCCGTCGGCATAGCGCGCGACGTAGCGCAGCGGTTGGCGCTCGCGGATCGACACCTTGCCACAGAAAAGCCCGGCGCCATGGACCTGCTCCAGATCGCCGACGGGGTTTCCGTCCAGCGTCTGTGCGGATACCGACACCGCGTCGGGCAGGAAGACGCGGGCGGAAAAGCCTTTGCCCATCGGGTGGACGCCAAGCGCGGCGAAAGGATCATGCTCACGGCCTTCGACAAGCCGCCCGATCTGCTCCGCGCTCAGCACGATGATGTCACACCCCTGTTCCTTTTCAGCCGACGTTCCAGATGTCGCGGGCATATTCGCGGATCGTCCGGTCGGACGAGAACCACCCCATGCGCGCGACATTGTGGATCGCCTTCTTCGCCCACGATGCCTCGTCCATCCACAACGCATCGACGCGCCTTTGCGCTGCCGAGTAGCTGTCGAAATCCGCTGCGACCATGAACCAGTCATGGTCATAGATACCCTGGATCAGTCCCTTGTAACGATCGGGATCGTCCGGCGAGAACACGCCGGAGGCTATAGCGTTCAGAGCCTGCCCAAGTTCCCTTGACCCTTCAATAACTTCGCGCGGGTTGTAGCCATGGGCGCGACGGTCGTTCACCTCCTGCGCGGTGAGACCGAAGATGACGATGTTGTCGTCGCCCACATGGTCGCGCATCTCGACATTCGCGCCATCAAGCGTCCCGATCGTGAGTGCGCCGTTGACCGCGAATTTCATGTTGCCGGTGCCCGACGCTTCCATGCCGGCTGTCGAAATCTGTTCGGACAGATCGGCAGCCGGGATCATCATTTCAGCGAGCGAGACATTGTAGTTGGGCACGAACTGGATCTTGAGCAGCCCCTGCACTGCCGGGTCGTGATTGACGGCGCGCGCGACATCACCCGCCAGCTTTATGATAAGCTTGGCATTATGATAGCTCGGCGCGGCCTTGCCCCCGAACAGTTTGACGCGCGGCACCCAGTCCTTCTCGGGATGCGAACGGATCTGGTCGTACAGCGACACCGCTTCGATGATGTTGAGCAACTGCCGCTTATATTCGTGGATGCGCTTGATTTGGATGTCGAACAGCGCGGCGGGATCGATGCGGGCGTTGACGCGCTTGCGGAGCAGGTCGGACAGCGCCGCCTTGTTCGCGCGCTTCACGGTGAGGAACTTGTCACGGAACGCGGCATCGTCGGCGAAGGGATCGAGGTCGCGCAGCGCTTCGGAATCGTCCAGGAACCTGTCGCCGATCGCTTCGCGGATGAGGCCGGTCAGCGCCGGATTGCATTGCATCAGCCAGCGGCGGAAGGTGACGCCGTTGGTCTTGTTGTTGATCCGCGCCGGATAAAGTTTGTGGAGGTCCGCGAACACCGTGACCTTCATGAGATCGGTGTGCAGCGCCGAAACGCCGTTGACGCTGTGCGACCCGGCGAAGGCGAGATTGCCCATCCGCACGCGCCGCTCGCCACCCTCATCGATCAGCGAAATCGCGCCGATGGCATGATCGTCGAACTGACCGGAGCGGCGCGCTTCGCCCAGCAGGCGGCTGTTGATCGCATAGACGATCTGCATGTGCCGGGGCAGCAGCCGCTCGAACAGCGGTACCGGCCAGCTTTCCAGCGCTTCGGGCAGCAGCGTGTGATTGGTGTAGCCGAATGTCTGGCGCGTGATGTCCCAGGCTTCGTCGAAATCGAGGCCGTGATCGTCCAGCATGATGCGCATCAGCTCGGCGACAGACACAGCCGGATGCGTGTCGTTGAGCTGAATCGCGGCCTTTTGCGGCAGGGTGCGGACATCCTTGAAATATTGGACGTGCCGCCGGACGATATCCTGAAGCGAGGCGGAGGAGAAGAAATATTCCTGCCGCAGACGCAATTCCTGACCGGCAGGCGAACTATCAGCGGGATAGAGGACGCGGGTCAGCGCTTCTGCGCGGTTGCTCTCGGACAATGCGCCCAGATGGTCGCCCGCGTTGAACTTGTCGAGCAGGATGGGGTCGATCGGCTGCGCTTCCCACAGCCGCAGCGTGTTGACGCGCTTGCCGCGCCAGCCCGCGATCGGCGTGTCATAGGGGGTTGCGATGACGCGCTCGCCCGGCTTCCACTGCATCTGGTTCGGGCCTGCGTCCTCGCCTTCGGCGGGATCGACGCGGCCGCCAAAACCGACTTCGTAGCTCGCCTCGCGCCGCTCGAATTCCCAGGGGTTGCCGTGCGCCAGCCAGTTTTCAGGTAGCTCGACCTGCCAGCCGTCCGAAATCTCCTGCCGGAACATTCCGTTCACATAGCGGATGCCATAGCCATAAGCGGGCACGTCGACCGTCGCCATGCTTTCCATGAAGCAGGCGGCCAGACGGCCAAGGCCGCCATTGCCGAGTGCCGCGTCTGGCTCCAGCGCAGCGATGATGTCCAGATCGATGCCAAGGGAATCGAGCGCCGCCTGCATGTCGTCCAGCATTTCCATGTTGGATGCCGCATCGCGCATCAGGCGACCGATCAGAAATTCGAGGCTAAGATAATAGACCCGCCGCCCCTGCTCCTCGTAGGTTTTCTGCGTCGAGGCGATCCAGGCGTCGATCACGCGGTCGCGGATACCGAGGATCACGGCATGGAGCCAGTCGTGCGGCTTGGCTGCGGCGGCATTCTTGCCGAGGCGATAGGTCAGACGCTCCACGATCTCCCGCGCCAGCGCATCGGGATTGACACGGCGCTTTTCAGGAATGGGAAGGTCGGTGCGGCCCTGTAACGGCATGATGATGGTTCCCTCGGAATCGCGAAATGATGGCATAGCGGTATGAAGAACGCCAACGACGTTCTTGCACCGCAGCATGAAATTTTGGCTAATCGGATCAGCGGTAGCTGGTGGCGATGGCTTCCCTTACGCCAGCACGCAATTGGGCACGGATGGGATAGGTTCCGGACGGCAGATGCTGGGTCATGAACAAGCCTATCAGCCGCTCGACAGGATCGATCCAGAAGTAGGTCGAGAAGACGCCGCCCCAATAATAGGTCTGCGAGGTAAGGTTCATCGCAAAGCCGAGACCGAAGCCGACGCCCTGATAGTCCGCCTCGCTGAACATCGCGGTTGAGAGGCTGGCGAGATCACCGCCGCCGGGCAGATGATTGCTGCGCATCATGCGGATGGTTTCGGGTTGCAGCAGCCGCACGCAGTCCAGTTCGCCCTCGCGCAGCAGCATGCAGGCGAAGCGATGATAATCCGCGACGTTCGACACCAGGCCACCGCCCCCCGCCTGAAGTCGCCCTTGCCGGTGCCAGCCGCTGCGTGCGCCATAGTCGCCCACGATCAGCCGCCCATCCTCCCTCAGCCGCCACGCGTCGGCCAGCCGATCGACCTTGTCGTCGGGGACGACAAAGCTCGTGTCGTGCATACCGAGCGGAGCGAAGATGCGATCTCGGAAAACGCCCTCCAGATCGTCGCCGAACAGTCGGCGGACGATTACGCCCAGCACATCGGTCGAAACCGAATAGTTCCACGCTTCGCCCGGCGAAAATTCGAGCGGCAGCGTCGCGAGATCGGCGACGAATTGGTCCGGCGTACGCGGCTGCTGGAAATCGTCCAGCCCCAGCGCCCGGTATCGTGCGTCGATCGGCGTGCGCCCCTGAAGGCCGTAGGTGAAACCGGATGTATGCCGCAGCAGGTCGATCATCCGCATCGCACGTTTCGGCTTGGGTCCATCGGTCGTCCCGATACGCAGGTCCGCGAATTCGGGGATGATGTCGGTCACGGGCGTATCGAGCGCGACGCGGCCCGCTTCGACCAGCATCATGAAGGCGACGGACGTGACCGGCTTCGTCATCGACGCGATCCGGTAGAGCGTATCCGATTGCAGAGGCTCCCCTGTCTCACGTGCCTTGCCGCGTACGATCGATAGCAGCGGTATCTCGTCCCGCGACAGGAACAGGTGCATATGGGGCAGCTTGCCGGTGGCGAGATAGTCGCGGTCAAGGTGATGGACCAGCGCCGCCAGCCTGTCGGGGTCCATGCCCGCTGCATGTGCAGCGCCGCGATCCAGTCCGTCGATCATGTCCATGCCGCTGCGCTAAAGCAGTGCGCAGGTCGCGGCAACAGCTTGACGATTGCCAAGGCCGCAGTGCCGCGACTATTGGGGGATCGTAAAAGAAGACTGGACAAAATCAGGCATGGCCACGGGCCTATCCGAAATCTTCATGGGCAATCGCGCCGCACTGCTGCGGTTCCTGCGCGCGCGCGGCGCGGGTGACGATGCCGAAGACCTGTTGCAGGACATGTGGATGAAGCTGGAGGCGAAAGACATCGGCCCGGTCGCCGATCCGCTGCCCTATCTCTATAGAATGGCGAACAACCTGATGCTCGATCGCTATCGGTCGGCCACCCGGCGCGAACGGCGGGAGCAGGATTGGGCCGAGGGCGCTGGCGGCGTGATGGCCGATCCGGTCGATGAACTGGCGGTCGACGATCGCCTGATCCTCAACCAGCGGCTCGACGAAGCGCGCAGCGTGCTGCGCGACTTGGGACCGCGCGTCGAAATGGTGTTCCGCCGCTTCCGCATCGAAGGCGTCGGTCAGAAGGTCATCGCGGAGGAATTGGGGGTCAGCCTGACGACCGTGGAGAAGGATCTGCAGAAGGCCTATCGCGCCATGCTTACGCTCAAACAGAAACTTGATACGGAATGATACAGTCGGCGACGTCAGGCCTATTAAGGGGCATAGACAGAACGGGGCTGGAGCCATGATGAACGAGGAGGCGCTGACGTGGGTCGTCCGCACGCGCGACCCCCATTTTAGCGATTGGGAGGCCTTCACGCTCTGGCTGGAGGCTGATCCGTCGCGGGCTGCCGCCTATGACGCGTTGATGGCGGCCGACGCCGATCTGGACGCGATCGTTCCGCGCGAGCCGGTTACGATGCCTGTCGCTGCGAACGATCCGGGCACGCCGTCACGCCGTGGATTGCTGTGGCTGGGCGGCGGTGGGGCCATCGCTGCGGCGCTGGTCGCGGCCATTTCCATCGGCACGATGAACCGGACCGACATCTATACCGTCGCAACGCGCGCTGGCGAGACGCGGACTGTGACATTGAAGGATGGGACGCGCATCGATCTCAACGGTGGCACCAAGCTGCGGCTGGATCAAGCAAACCCGCGCTTCGCGGCCCTCGATGCGGGCGAGGCCGCCTTCACCGTGCGTCACGATGCTGCCGATCCGTTTCAGGTGACGGTCGGCGATGCCGTGTTCGAGGATGCAGGCACCGTCTTCAACATCGTGCGCGCGAACAATTCGACCCGGATTGGCGTGTCAGAAGGCAAGG
>CAJYHD010000790.1 GCA_913773715.1 uncultured Sphingobium sp. | reverse complement strand
ACACTCTTTCCCTACACGACGCTCTTCCGATCTCGCTGCGCAACATGCTGCGCCTGCCCGGCGATATGCTGCGCGCGCGGCGGATGACGAAACGCTACGACATCAGCTATATCAGCACGATCGTCGTGCTGGACTATCTGTTGGCGACGCGGATCACGCCTCGCCCCGCGCTCATCCATTTGCATGAACTGCCGGTAGGACCGGAAGCCAAGATTTTCCGTGGCTTGATCGCGTTCAGTCGCGCGCGGTTTCTGTGCATTTCCGAAGCGGTGCGGGCGGCGTTCGGGGGCCTGACAGGACGGGATGCCCGGATCATCTGGAACGGAACGGGCGACGTCAGCCAACCCACCGCGCCGGTGCCGCATGGCGGACCGTTGCGGCTGCTGCTGATCGGGCGTTTCAATGCGTGGAAGGGGCAGCCGGTGCTGCTCGATGCGCTGGCGTTGCTCGATGCGGAGGAGCGGCGCAATCTGTCCGTTCGCATCGTCGGCAGCGTCTATGAGGGGCAGGAGCATTTCGCGACCGAAATCCGCAATCGCATTACGCGCCACGATCTGTCGGACTGCGTCACGCTGCACGACTTCATTCCTGATCCCAGCGAGCATTATGATTGGGCTGACCTCGTCGTCGTACCCTCGACCAAGCCCGAGCCGTTCGGCCTCGTCGCGATCGAAGGCATGGCAGCCGGTCGGGGCGTCATCGGCGCGAACCATGGCGGTCTGGCCGAGATCGTCGTCGATGGCGACACCGGCTTGCTCGTCACCCCCGGCGATCCGGCGGCGCTGGCAAGCGCGATCCGGCGATATCTTGCCGATCCGGCGTTGGTTGCGGCGCATGGCACGGCAGGACGCGTACGGTTTGAGCAGGAGTTTCGCGACGACGCCTTCCGCCGGAAGCTGGCCGATGCCGCCGCTACTTTATTGTAGACCGTGCGCTCGCAGGCGAAACAAGTCGCACGACTTCTACGTTTTCGATCCCGAATTCTTCTCTGCCTTCCTCAAACCAAGCGAGTTCCATGTCGAACCTTGAAGCCACGGCAAAGCCGCGCGTAACGCCCGTCATTCTCGCTGGTGGATCGGGAACGCGGCTCTGGCCGCTGTCGCGCAAATCCTACCCCAAGCAGTTCGTGCCGTTGCTGGGCGACGACACGCTGTTCCGCTCCGCCGCGCGGCGCTTGTCGGGAGCGACGGACGATCTGCAATTCGGGAGACCGATGGTGCTGACCAACGCCAGCTTCCGCTTCATCGTTGCCGAGCAGCTGGCGCAGGAGGGGGTCGACGCCGAAGCCATCATGATCGAGCCTTCGGTGCGCAACACCGGGCCGGCGATCCTGGCGGCAGCGCTGTATCTGACGGCGCGCGATCCCGATGCGATCATGCTCGTCGCGCCATCCGACCAGGTGATCCCTGACTTTGCCGCCTTCCGTGAAGCGGTCGGGCGCGGATTGTCGGCGGCGGCGGCAGGCGACCTCGTCACCTTCGGTATCCAACCGACGCGGCCAGAGACGGGCTATGGCTATCTCAAGGTCGTGGCGAAGTCGGACGGGTCGGGCGATCCGATCAAGCTGGCGCAGTTCGTCGAAAAGCCCAACGCGACGCGCGCCGCCGAAATGTTGGCGAGCGGCGATCATTTCTGGAACGCTGGCATCTTCCTGTTCGCGGCGCGCGATCTGGTCGATGCCTTTTCCACTCATGCGCCCGACGTGCTGGAAGCGGTGCGACCGGCTGTCGAGGAGGCTGACGCCGATCTTGGCTTCTTGCGGCTCGATGCGGACGCCTGGAACCGCGCGCCCGACATCTCGATCGACTATGCCGTGATGGAGCGCGCCGCCAATCTGTCGGTCGTCCCTTATATGGCGAGTTGGTCGGACCTGGGCGGCTGGGACGCAGTGTGGAGCCATGCGGGACCGGATCAGGCCGGCGTCACGGTCAGCGGCGACGCGACCGCGATCGATTGCCGCAACACGCTTCTGCGATCCGATAGCGAGGGGATGGAGTTGGTCGGTATCGGCCTCGACAACATCATCGCCATCGCCATGAACGACGCAGTGCTGATCGCGGACAAGAACCGATCGCAAGACGTGAAGCTGGCTGTCGATGCGCTGAAAAAGAAGGGATCGAAGCAGGCCGAGAGCTTTCCCAAGGATCATCGTCCCTGGGGCTGGGTCGAAGGTCTGCTGCGCGGCGAGCGGTTCGAGGTGAAGCGCATCACCGTGCAGCCGGGCCAGTCGCTTAGCCTGCAAAGCCATTATCACAGGTCCGAACATTGGATCGTCGTCGAAGGCACGGCCAAGGTCGTCATCAATGAAGAGGATGTGCTGCTGACCGAAAACCAGTCACTCTACGTTCCGGCGGGCTCCAAGCATCGCGTGGAAAATCCCGGCCGCATCCCGGTGGTGTTCATCGAGGTGCAGACCGGTGCCTATCTCGGCGAAGACGACATCGTCCGTTACGAGGATCGCTATTCACGCGACTGATCCGCGAGCCGCAGGACAAAAAAAGGGGGCGCGCAGCGTATCGGCTGCGCGCCCCTTTTGTCGTTCCCGTCAGATGATCGTGCAGACTTCCGCGAGCGGCTTGCGGGGCGAGCGGGCGACGACATAGTCGTCCGCAGGCGCACCGACCGCGACCATCGTGATGACGCTCTCATGCGGCTGGATGATGCCGAGCTTGCGCAGGCGCTTGTCCTGAGCGGGCAGCGCCGACCAGTTGAGGCAGCACGCGCCATAACCCTGGGCATGGAAGCCAAGCAGCATGTTCATCGTGAACAGCCCGCCGTCGATCCAGCCCTGATAGCGTTCCGACGCGTCGAGGAAGTTGCGCAGATCGACGACGACGATCGCGACGATCGGCGCCGTATCGCCAAATCCGCGATTGCCGTTCTGGAGCGAGAGCGCCTGCCGCTTCGTCTCGGGATCGCGGATGAAATAGACCTTGCTGGCCTGACGATTACAGACGCAGGGCGCGGCTTGCCCCGCCTTCGCGGCGTTCTTTAAAACATCGTCCGGCACGGGGCGGGCGGCATAGCGGCGCACCGACTGGCGGCCGAAGATGAAGTCGAGCCGCGCCTCGGCATGGTCTGGCGTGGGCAGCGTGCCGGGCTTCACCGGCGCGACGCCCGCGCCGATGCCATGGGTCGCGGCTAGCGCCAGCGTTTCCTCGATCCACGGTGCGACGGGCAAGGCGTTGCGGCTGCTGAAATCGGCATAGCCGCCGATTGCATCGATCGCGTTCACCAGCTCGGGATCGCGGATGCCGTCCTGAATCGCCTTGCGCACTTTTTCGCAGAGGTTCTTGATATTCTCCTTGCCGAAGCCGGGGCGCGGCTGCGGCAGGGCAAGGCCCTTTTCGATCGTGTGATAAATCTTCGTAATCTCGGCAATGCGCGCGGCGCTGTTGCGCTCCTTGGTGAAAGTACCCGAATATTTGGCGAAGCGTACCGCGTCGTACGACCAAGCGCCGAGCGACGAACTGGTGCCTTTTACCAGCCGATACAGGCGCTTGAGCGGCGTCGGCATCGCCCTGCGCAGATGAAAGGTCCGGCCAAGATCCGGCTCCTGCGCCGTCGTGATCGCGACTTCCTTATTCAACGGACAAATTCCCTCTGCGACGATCGGCCATGAAGATGAAAGCAAGGCTGCCCAGCAGCGCTGCTACCCCTCCATACCACAAGATCAGATTATGTTTCGACAGGATGCACAGCAGCAGCGACAGGAAGCAAAGACCCATCGTCCACGCCAAACCAGCAGGCATCATCCTAACATGAAGCCGGCGATGAAGATAGCGGCCGCTGATCGGGTTGAGCAGCACCGCCGACGCGAACATGCCGAGCGGCAGGGCATAGATGCCGATGACGTCTTTCAGCGCGATCGGGAACAGGATCACGAAACTGCACGACAGCAGCATGATGGTGAGGCTGGCGTTGGTCTGGCCCGCGATCCGCATCAACGGATCGTTGGCGGAAAAATAGGCACGCATGACCGGCGCGACGGCGAGCGCCGCCATCAGCGGCATGGACGATCCGAAGTCGCCCACCAGATGCGAGAAGGCAGGATAGACGATGAGCGCGGCGGCGGAGGTCAGGCCGACCAGCAGGATGGTCGAGCGGACGTTGGCGAGGATCGCCGACTGAAGCGCGGGGCGATCTTCATCATGCAGCGCTCGGCCAGCCTTCACCATAAACGTCTTCATCAGAATTTGCTGGAAGAAAGGTAGCAAGGCCGCGATGCGCGAGGCGATGGCATAATCCGCCGCCTGATTGGACGAAAACAGCCAGCCGACGACGATCATGTCGACGCCCTGCATCTGCATCGCAGCGAAGCTGTGCAGCACCAGCTTCCCGGAATATTGCAGGTCCCAGCCGGTGAGCTTCGCGAATCCAGCGCCGGGGTGGCGTAGCAGCGGGATCATCTGTACGATCCAGGGCAGCAGCACCGACAGGGTCATGACGCCTGCGATTCCAATGCCCGGGAAGCCGAAGGGCAGTAGCATGGGCAGCACCACCAGCCGGATGATGTTGGGGACGAGTTCCAGCGAAGTGATCGAATGGGTGATGCGCCCGCGCCCGTCGAGCGCGCCGACCGATACGGTGAGCAACGTCGAGAAGAATTGGAACGGGGCGAGCAGCGTCAGCCACTGCACCAGCGACGGCTTGGAAAACAGCCCGGCGATCTGCGGCGCCAAGAAGAACATGCAGAGGCTCACCGCCCCGCTGATCCCGAGCGACAGCAGCATCACCGACCGATGCAGGCTGATTTCTCGATCGACCGTCGCGTTGCGGGAAATATGGTAAACGAGCAACGTCGCGAGGCCGACGCCCAGCCCCTGCGACAGTACGCGGGTGAGCGCGAAGACCGTCATGAAGTCGCCGAACGCCGCCTTCTCCATGAACTTGCCGAGCAGGATCAGGACGACAAACTGGGATCCCAGTGCTGTGACGCGCGAAAAAGCGCCGAAGCCGAGGTTACGGCTTCGGCCAGCAATGCCTCTGACACGATGAATGACGGCGAGCGGCATGATTAGCTATTCTTCTCCAGCAGGAAGTAGGTGGTCGGCTTGCCAGCCGCTCCGCGCGTGTCGAGCGGCAGGGTGATCGTGCCGTCGCCCTCGCTCGATATGGCGCGCTTCTGCGTCACCGACCCGTCGAGGCCAAGAATACTGAAGTCGCCCTTGAACGCGGATGCCGACTTCAAGCGCACCGACGCCTGAACCCGTTGCAGCAGGATCGGCAACTGACCCCAATCCACGACCGATCGCGTCATGCTGCGCCCGCCCATCGCCATATCCGTGTTGCTCGCATCGCCCGCCAGCATCAGCAGGATCTTGCGGCTCTGCGGCAGCGGCTTGTTGTCGAGCGCGGTGGCGGCGACGAGCGCGCCGTGATCGAGCGAGACGACCGACAGGGCGCCCAGCTTGACGTTGCCGGTATCGGCGCGCGTGGTGATCGCCTCCGTGCGCGGCGTCACGATGCGTAGCGACCCGCCCTGCATGTCGAGCGTCATCTGCCCGGTCTGGCTCTGATAGATGCCGCGATCCGGGTTGGTGGCATTGCCACGGGGCAGCGTGCCGTTGTCGAACAGCGTGCCGATCAGGCGCTTCTCGCTTTCCTGCGCGTTGCCGGTCAGCATATCGACCACCTTGCCCACCGCCTTGGAGGAAAAGCCGTAAGGTGCGCGGGGCAGGGGAACGATGGTGCGCGGCTGCGGCAGCGTATCGACCTTGTCGGGATCGATCAGGCCAAAGCGGGCGAGCAGCGCGGACGTGCGGATTTCGAGCGGGAGGAAGGCGGATCCGATGCGATTCTTCTCGGTCTCGCCGAACGGGACGGCGACCACGCCCTTATTGGCTTCGGCGACGTCGCGGCGATAGAAGAGGAAGGTCGAGAGCGTTTCGGCCACCCGCGCGATCGGATCGACGCCGACGCGGTAGGGGAAGATCGGCGGCCCTTTGTCGTTG
>CAJYHD010000789.1 GCA_913773715.1 uncultured Sphingobium sp. | reverse complement strand
GCACCGGCGGCACCAGCCCCTACGGCAATTCAGGCTACAATCCCGAAGGCGTGCGGATCGGCGGCGAGTCCAAGGAGAAGCGCGCGATCAAGGTGTGGGACCAGCGCGAGTTCCGCAATCTGGACAGCACGCGCGAGCTGGGCACGCGCAACATCAAAATCGCGCTGCGCCGGCTGCGCAAGTTCGCGCGCGAGGGGGCGGCGGACGAACTGGACATCGACGCAACAATCGACGGCACCGCGCGGCAGGGCTGGCTCGACATCCGGATGCGGGCCGAGCGACACAATGCGGTCAAGCTGCTGCTCTTTCTGGACGTCGGAGGGTCGATGGACCCGTTCATTCGTCTGACGGAGGAGTTGTTTTCCGCCGCGACGGGAGAGTTTCGCAATCTCGAATTCTTCTATTTCCACAATTGCCTCTACGAAGGCGTGTGGAAGGACAATCGTCGCCGCTTTTCAGAGCGCATTCCAACCTGGGACATCCTTCACAAATATGGCCACGACTATAAGGTCATCTTTGTCGGTGATGCGGCGATGAGTCCTTATGAGATAAGTCATCCCGGTGGTTCGGTCGAACATATGAACGAGGAAGCCGGTGCTGTCTGGCTCCAGCGTGTGGTTCATACTTATCCCGCCGCCGTCTGGCTCAACCCGGCAGCCGAACCCTATTGGGGCTACACCCAATCCACCAAGATCATCAGCGATCTGATGAACGGACGCATGTATTCCCTCACGATCGACGGCATCGACGCAGCCATGCGCGAGTTGACCCGCAGGCGCTGACTGCGAATTTCGCTGCACGCATTGCCAAACGCATCCCTTGAAAGCCGTGAACGCTCGCCCATATCGACAGCGTTCGGTCGCCACATGGGGCCGGACATCGTACCGCCGGATGCCTGTAGGGTCCGGCATGTTCATTTTGCTCTTTGGGAGATTATGACAATGCGTGGATTTGATCTGACCCCCTATCGCCGCTCGACTGTCGGTTTCGATCGTCTGTTCGACCTTATCGAAAACAATGCGCGGCTGGCACAGGGCGATAACTACCCCCCCTTCAACATCGAACGCTTGTCCGAGGATCGCTATCGTGTGACGCTGGCCGTTGCGGGCTTCCGTCCCGACGAGATCGACATCACCGCTCAGCAGAACCTGCTTCAGGTCATCGGGCGCAAGGACGACACGTCCGGTGCCGATCGTTCCAAGTTCCTGCATGTTGGGATAGCAAACCGCAGCTTCGAGCGGCGGTTCGAACTGGCCGATTTCGTCCGCGTGGAAAAGGCCGACCTTGCCGATGGCCTGCTGACGATCGAACTGGTTCGTGAAGTTCCCGAAGCGATGAAGCCCAAGAAGATTGCCGTCAATGGCGGTCAACTGGTCGACATTAACGCCAAGGATCGTGACGCCGCCTGATCACGTTTGATGTGAATGATCTGGGGCGCGGCTGTTACTAACCGCGCCCTTTTGCTAACTGGTCAGGCGCAGCCCTCCACATATCCAAGCGCTGGCATCATGCCGACATGGATCATCTTGACCTTGCCGCCCTGCCCGATCTCGAAACGCAGGCCCGAACTGTCCTTGCCTGCATTGGGCGCCGTCAAATATTTGGCAGGCGCATCCTCATATTTATGGGGTTCGGAGCGGAAACCGGGGAAGGCTTTTAAAACATCCTTCTCAGACGCTCCAACGCCTATGCCTTCCGCCAGCTTCACGTCGGATCTCTGTCCAACCGTGATACGCTCTACCTTGTCGCCCACGACAATCGCATAAACGCCTGGATAGTCGGGCGAACTGATCGTACGGCAGGCCGAGTCGGTCTGAGCACCGCGGACGGCCCATCCACCCTTTGTAGGAATAGGCGCGCCGATACGGAGATCGCCCAGCCCCTCCAATCCGATAACCCTAGTGGAAGCGTCGACCTTCGCAGTGGGCGGCGTCAGCGCATTTTCTGCGTTGCTGCTAGCATCGGAAGCGGATTGCTGCGTCGCTGCTGCGCCGCCCCCTCCACCGCCCTCGGCCTGGTTATTGCTGTTGTTGCCGTCGCCGGTGCCTGAGCAGGCAGCGAGAGCGAGGATGACGGGTAGAAGGGGAAGATAGCGCATGGAAACACAATGATGCGTCACGCCTCATGGTTCCGAGATCAAATCTCCACTTGGCTGCCCAATTCGACAACACGATTTGTCGGCAGGCGGAAAAACTCCATCGCGCTTTCCGCGTTGCGCAGCATCCACGCAAAAATCTTTTCGCGCCAGAGCGGCATACCGGGATTGGCCGAGGCAAGCAGCGTCTGGCGGGCGAGGAAGAAGCTGGTGTCCATCATCTTGAACGCCTGGCCACAGCCCGTGACATTCTTGAGTGCGGCAGGCACATCCGGCTCCTGCATGAAGCCATACTGCAGGACGAGGCGGAAGAAGCCGCGACCCAGATCTTCCAGCTTGCAGCGGCCGTCATCCTCTACCACCGGCACGTCCTTGATCTTGACCGTCAGTAGGATGACCCGCTCGTGCAGGACCTTGTTGTGCTTGAGGTTATGGAGCAGCGCGTGGGGCACGCCATCGGGTGTCGATGTCATGAAGACTGCCGTACCGGGGACGCGCACCGCGCTGTTGGCGGCGGATGCGACGAACACGGGAATGGGCATTGCGGCCTCCCGCAGCCGATCCTGAACCAGCCTCCGGCCGCGCGACCATGTGGTCAGCAACGTGAAGATCACGAAGCCGATCAGGAGCGGGAACCAGCCGCCTGCGGGCACCTTGGTCAGATTCGCCGCAAGATAGGCGCCATCGACGACATAGAAGATCGCCAGCAACGGCGCGGAATAATACCATTTCCACTGCCACAATCGGTACAGGACCACTGTCAGCAGCACATTGTCGATGAACATCGCGCCGGTCACCGCGATGCCATAGGCCGCCGTCAGGTTGGACGAGGTCTGGAACACCAGCACCAACAGGATCACCATGATCATCAGCCCCCAGTTGATGAGGGGGATGTAGATCTGTCCTGCTGTCGATGCGCTGGTGTGCGAGATGCGCAGGCGCGGCATGAAACCAAGCTGGATCGCCTGCTGCGTGACGGAGAACGCGCCTGAAATCACTGCTTGCGATGCGATGATCGCCGCCAGCGTCGCCAGACCGATCAACGGCAACTGCATCCATTGAGGCGCAAGATTGTAGAAGGGACTGTGCAGCGCAGGCGCGCCTTCGCGAAACAGCAGCGCGCCCTGCCCCATATAGTTGAGAATCAGGGCGGGCAGGACGAAGACGAGCCAGGACACGCGGATCGGATTCCGCCCGAAATGCCCCATGTCGGCATAGAGCGCCTCCGCGCCGGTGACGGCCAGCACGACCGATCCCAGCGCCAGAAAAGCGGGCAGCGGATCGGTGACGAAGAACATCACTGCCCAGTAGGGATTGAAGGCGTATAGAATGCCGGGCGTCTTGACGATCGACAGGATGCCGAGCGTCGCGATCGTCACGAAATAGGTGAGCATGATCGGGCCGAAAAAGG
>CAJYHD010000788.1 GCA_913773715.1 uncultured Sphingobium sp. | reverse complement strand
GGCACCGCCGTCCACGACATCCTTCAGCATTGGGCGGAGGCAGGCACGCTCGATCCCGCCGACCTCGAAGCGCGCGCCCGCGCCATGTTCGACCGCCCCGAAGTCCACCCGCTGCTCAAAGCCCTCTGGCAACCCCGCCTGATGGAAGCGATCGCCTGGATCGCCGCCCAGGTCGCCGCCGACAAGGCCGAAGGCCGCAATATTCTCGCCGTCGAGCAGGAAGGCCGTGCGCCGATCGCAGGCGTCGAACTGATGGGCAAGGCCGACCGCATCGACCGCCTGCCCGACGGCAAACTCGCTATCATCGACTACAAGACCGGCAAGCCGCCCAGCGCGCGGCAGGTGAAGGCGGGCTATTCCCTGCAACTTGGCTTGCTCGGCCTTATCGCCGAACAGGGCGGCTTCCCCGCCATCCCCGGCAATCCGATCGCTGGCGAATTCGAATATTGGTCGCTCGCCAAGAAGGGCGACCAGTTCGGCTATCGCGAAAGCCCGGTCGATCCCATGGGCAAGCGCGACAAGGTCGTCACCGCCGAATTTACAACCCGCTCTTTGGTCCAATTCGAAACGGTAGCCGCAGAATATTTGTTAGGCACCAGAGCGTTCCGTGCCGAGATCAATCCCGAAGTCGCCAACTATGGCGACTACGATCAGTTGATGCGACTTGAGGAATGGTATGGCAGGGGCGATGATTAAATCCCCGCTTCAAAAACTGCTCGGCGATCAGGCGCTTGCCGCCGCGCCGGACGCGCATGTCTGGCTCTCCGCCTCGGCGGGAACGGGCAAGACCCATGTGCTGACCGCCCGCGTTTTCCGCCTGCTGCTGCAAGGCGTACGGCCTGAAAATATCCTCTGCCTCACCTTTACCAAGGCGGGCGCGGCGGAAATGGCCGACCGCATCCATGACCGGCTCGCCGCTTGGGTGCAGATGGATGACAAGGCGCTGTTCGCCGACCTCGAAGCCCTTGGCGAAGACTCCGGTCCCGAAGCGCGCGACAATGCCCGCCGCCTGTTCGCGCAGGTGCTCGAATCGACCGGCGGGGGCCTCCGCATCCAGACGATCCACGGCTTCTGCCAGCAACTGCTCGCCGCCTTCCCGCTGGAGGCCGACCTCACCCCCGGATTCCGCCCGCTCGACGATCGCGAGCGCGGATCGCTCGCCCGCGAAACGCTCGCCGACATGGTGATCCGCGCGACCGAAACGCATGACGACGATCTGATGCAGGCGCTTCAGGCGATCAGCCTGCGGTTGGGGGAGGGGGGCGCGGAATCATTCCTGCTGCGCTGCGCCGCCCGCGCCGATGCGCTGGATGAGCTTCCCGAAGCGATCGCGCCGTGGCTGGCGAGCGAACTCGGCCTGCCCGAAGGCGATATCGACCAATGGCTCGCCGACCAGTGCGGCGACGATGTCTTCGATGTCCGCACCTTGAGCGCCCTGACGCAAGCCAATCGCGACTGGGGGACCAACCGCGCGCTCGAACGCTGCGACCGCATCGCCGCCTGGCTCGCCCTGACGCCCGCCGCCCGTGCTGTCGGCCTTGCCGATCTGCACCGCGCATGGGCGAAGGCGGACGGCGACATCGTCAATGCCAAGGGCTGGGTGCCGCCGGTCGATGGCTATATGGACCTTGCCACCCGCCTCTACGAGTGCTGCGGCGACATGCTGGCGATGAAGCTGCGCGCCGACTATGCCGCCCTGCTGGCCAAGGCGCTCCACGCCGGTCGCGCCTATGCCAAAGCCTATAGCGAAGCCAAGCGCCTCGCGGGCGCAGTCGATTTCGACGACCTCATCACCCGCACCGCCGCGCTGCTCCAGCAACCCGGCATCGCGGAATGGATCCGCTACAAGCTCGACCAGCGCATCGACCATATCCTCGTCGATGAAGCGCAGGACACCAACGCCGCGCAGTGGCGCATCGTCCGTACGCTCGCCGAGGAGTTCTTCGCCGTCGAGCAGGAGCCGGGGCAGAAAGTCCGCACCATCTTCACCGTCGGCGATTTCAAGCAGGCGATCTTCGGCTTTCAGGGAACCAGCCCCCAGAATTTCGCTGCCGCGCAAATCCTGTTCCAGCGCGACGCCGATACCGCCAGCCACGACTTCCACACCCTGTCGCTCGACCGCAGCTTCCGCTCCACCCCCGCCGTCCTCGACGTAGTGGACCGCACCATCGCCACATTGGATGCACAGCGCTTCGGCCTGCCCGACGCCGCCGTCCAGCACATCAGCGCCAATCGCCACCCCGGCGAAGTGCTGCTCTGGCGTCCCGTCATCGCCAACATCTCCGGCGATGCGGAGGGGGAGGAGGATTGGGCCGCCGATCAGGAGCGCGTCCTTGCGGGCCGCATTGCGCAACAGATCAAGCACTGGATCGACAGCGGCCTGATGCTCGAAAGCCGGGGCCGCCCCGTCCGCGCGGGCGACATCATGATCCTGGTACGCCGCCGCAGCGAACTCGCCCGCCTCATCGTCGCGCGGCTTTACGAGGAGGGGGTGGCCGTCGCGGGCATCGACCGTCTGCGCCTCAACGCCCCGCTCGCCGTGCGCGACCTGCTCTCCGCATTGCGCTTCGCCGTCCAGCCGGAGGATGACCTCAACCTTGCCGCGCTGCTCGTCTCGCCGCTGATCGGCTGGTCGCAGGACGACCTGATGGCGCATGCGATCGGGCGCGGCAAAACGCATCTCTGGCGACATCTGCGCGACCGGCTCGACCGGGAAGCACTCCAGCCGCTCTACGACCTCCTCGCCATGGCGGACCTGACGACGCCCTATCGCACGCTCGAAACCATTCTGTCCGGCGCGCTCGACGGTCGCCGCAAGCTGGTCGAGCGGCTCGGCACCGAAGCCACCGATCCGATCGAGGAACTGCTCAACGCCGCGCTCGCTTTCGAGACCGACGATCATCCCTCGCTCCAGCGCTTCCTCGACTGGTTCGACCGGGGCGAGGTGGAGATAGTGCGCGACGCCGCGACACAGGGCGACATGCTCCGCCTGCTGACCGTCCACGGTTCCAAGGGGTTGCAGGCCCCCATCGTCATCCTCGCCGACGCCGCGCTCGATCCCGATGCGGGAAACCGCGCCGACATGC
>CAJYHD010000787.1 GCA_913773715.1 uncultured Sphingobium sp. | reverse complement strand
GCAACAGCGCCCTATTGCGCGGCGCGCGCAGCCAACCGGGCGCTGTTGCCCCCCACGTCATGCCAGCGCAGGTTGGCAAGACGGGGGCGCCAGCTTCGCAAAGCCCTGAGATCCCAGCCTCCGTTGGGATGACGATGCGGACGGAATGGAAGAATTGTCCACGTCAGTGTCGTTTTCGCATACTGAACCCGTCGACAGGTATGCGCGTTAGGCTCTCATAACTGCCGACAAAAGGTGCGTCCCATGAGTTTTCGTCCGTGACCGACTGGGTGCTGCGCCTTATCGATGCTGGAGGATATTGGGGCATCTTCATTTTGATGGTGCTGGAAAATGTCTTTCCGCCCATACCGTCTGAACTCATCATGGGTATCGGCGGCATCCGCGTCGGGCAGGGCAAGATGGCGATGGAGTGGCTGCTCCTTGCCGGCACGATCGGCACCACGGTCGGCAATTATTTCTGGTATCTGATCGGTCATTTTCTGGGGTTCGAGCGGCTGAAGCCGCTTGTTGATCACTATGGACGATGGGCGACGATCGAATGGCGCGATGTCGAAGCATTGGACAGATTGTTCGGCAAATATGGTCAGATCGTCGTCTTCATATTCCGATTTATGCCCGCGTTTCGTACGATGGTGTCGCTGCCTGCCGGCTTGTTCCGCATGGGCCACATCCGCTTCCTGCTCTGGACGACCGGCGGCGCGCTGATCTGGAACATCATCCTCGCCTATGCGGGCTATCTGCTCGGCCGCAATTTTGGCCAAATCGATAAATATGTCGGTCCCGCCGCCACCGCCTGCGTCATCGGCGCGGTCGTACTGTACCTCTACCGGCTGGCGACTTGGCGGCCGAAGGGGAATGACACCCCTCCGGCTTGAGACCATCGGATCAGGCCGCGCCCTTGTTCGAGGGCATGTTAACCCCCATCGACTGAAGATATTTCTTCACGTTTCGTGCCGCCTGACGCAGCCTCTGCTCATTTTCCACCATGGCGATGCGGACGAAGCCCTCGCCATCCTCGCCATAGCCGACGCCCGGTGCGACCGCGACCTTGGCATGAGTGAGCAGTTGCTTAGAAAACTCCAGACTTCCCATTTCTTTCAGCGCAGGAGGCAGCGGTGCCCAAGCGAACATCGAAGCGCGCGGAGAGGGAATCTCCCACCCGGCGCGCGCAAAGCTTTCCACCAGCACGTCGCGGCGCTTGTGGTAGAGTTCGCGGTTCTTCTCGACGATGTCCTGCGGCCCGTTGAGCGCCGCACAGGCCGCCGCCTGGATCGGCGTGAACGCGCCATAATCGAGGTAGGACTTCACCCGCGTCATCGCCGCGATCAGCTTGCGGTTGCCCACGGCAAAGCCCATGCGCCAGCCCGCCATCGAATATGTCTTGCTGAGCGAAGTGAACTCGATCGCCACATCCTTCGCGCCCGGCACCTGAAGGATCGACGGCGTCGGATTGCCATCGAAATAGAGCTCAGAATAGGCAAGGTCGGACAATATCCAGACCTTGTTCTCCTTCGCCCAGGCGACCAGCCGCTCATAGAAAGCGAGATCCACCGTCTCCGCCGTCGGGTTGGACGGATAGTTCACCACCAGGATCGAAGGGCGCGGCACGGTGAAGGCCATCGCGCGGTCGAGCGAGCGGAAGTAATTTTTGTCCGGCGTCGTCGGCACCGACCGGATCGTCGCGCCTGCGATGATGAAGCCGAATGTATGGATCGGGTAGCTGGGGTTGGGTGCCAGCACGACATCGCCTGGCTCGGTGATCGCGGTCGCAAGGCTGGCAAGACCTTCCTTCGATCCCATGGTGACGACCACTTCGATATCGGGATCGATATCGACCCCGAAGCGGCGGCCATAATAGTTGGCTTGCGCGCGCCGCAGGCCCGGAATGCCGCGCGATTGCGAGTAGCCATGGGCGTCGGGCTTCTGCGCGACTTCGACCAGCTTGGCGATGACATGATCGGGCGGCGGCAGGTCGGGATTGCCCATGCCAAGGTCGATAATGTCCTCGCCCGCAGCGCGTGCCGCGGCCCGCATCGCGTTCACTTCGGCGATGACATAGGGCGGCAGGCGCTTCATGCGGTAGAATTCTTCGGACATTATAGGGGCTTTCCTGAAAGCTCGCTGTAGGGAATAGTGCGTGGCACACCGTTTGCGCGTCACATTCTGGCTATAACGGCGGGACATGCGACATGCCAGTTAAAGCGGCGCATTGCATGATGCCAGCAAAAGGAAAGCGGCCATGGAAAAGACGAACATCCTGGAACCCCGCCTGCCGTCGCTGGAAGAGATGCAGCAGTGGACGCAGGTGCTGGGGCGCGCGCAACAGTTGATGCTGGAACAGGCGGCGGGCGCAACGGGTCGGGCGTTGCCCTTCGACCCCAAAGCGGTGGCGCGCATCCAGACCAGCTTCGCCGACGAAGGACTGGCGCTGTGGCAGCGTTTCCTCGATTCCGGCGGTCTGATGCGCGACCAGCCCGAAGCCCCGCCAGCCGACAGCCCCGCCGCGCGGAAGGATCGCCGCTTTTCCGATCCTGCCTGGACCGAAAACCCCTTTTACGACCTGATCCGGCAAAGCTATCTGTTGATGTCGGATTACCTGACTCAATTGACCGACGCGGTCGATGGCATAGATCCCAAGGCCAAGGCGAAGCTGAGGTTCGCGACCAGCGGCATGCTGGACGCGCTGTCGCCGTCCAATTTCCCGCTCACCAACCCTGCGATCGTGCAGAAAACGATCGAGAGCGGCGGCGAAAATCTGGTCAAAGGCCTCAAGCACATGCTGGCCGATCTGGAAAAGGGGCAACTCACCCATACGGACGGCACGCAGTTCGAACTTGGGCGCAACATTGCGACGACGCCGGGCAAGGTGATCCACGAAACGCCGCTCTATCAACTGATCCATTATGCGCCGTCGACGGAAACGGTGCTCGAAACGCCGCTCATCATCTTTCCGCCGTGGATCAACCGCTTCTACATCCTCGAT
>CAJYHD010000786.1 GCA_913773715.1 uncultured Sphingobium sp. | reverse complement strand
TGGCGATTGAAACGACAATATAGATGCGTTGGAACGATCGGTGATGGTGGCATAGATGATGCGGCGGAAGGAACATCGCCGTGACCACCGTTGCCCGAACCTACGCTACCTCATGCATCGCCCGGTCGGGTAGGCTGGCTACACTCCTGCCGGGCATCGGTCTCTGCCTGACCGTGACTGGCGCTGCCTATATCCTGGAAGCAGGCGAGCGCACCTTGGCTGGCAAAGCCTGGCTGGAGGCGCTGGTGCTCGCCATTCTGATCGGCACCGCAATCCGCAGCCTGTGGACGCCCGGTGACACATGGCACGACGGCATCGCGTTCAGCGCCAAGTACCTGCTGGAAGTCGCGGTCGTCTTGCTCGGGGCCTCCGTCAGCGCCGCCACCATCCTGGCCGCTGGCGTACCGCTGCTCGTCGGGATTGCCGGCGTGGTGGCGGGTGCGATCCTTCTCAGCTTCGGCATCGGCCGCCTGCTCGGCCTACCAACACGCATGGCGTTGCTGATTGCATGCGGCAATTCGATCTGCGGCAATTCGGCCATCGCGGCGGTCGCGCCGGTGATCGGGGCGGATAGCGACGATGTCGCCGCCTCCATCGCGTTCACCGCCGTGCTGGGCGTCATCGTGGTGCTGGGCTTGCCGCTGCTGGGGATCGCGCTCGGCATGAGCGGCATCGCCTTCGGGGCGCTGGCCGGGCTGACCGTATATGCCGTGCCGCAGGTGATCGCGGCCGCCTCGCCGCTGGGCGCTGCGGCCGTGCAGATGGGCACGCTGGTGAAGCTCGTCCGCGTGCTGATGCTGGGGCCGGTTTGTCTTGTCCTGTCACTGATCGCGCCGCTTCTTGCCCCGCAGGAGGGCAATGCCGGAGAGGTCGTGTCGGGCACCGCACCGGCAAAGAGGTTCAATCTCGCCCATCTGGTCCCGTGGTTCATCGTCGGCTTTCTCGTGATGGTCGCCTGTCGGTCGATGGGGCTGGTCCCGACCGGCGCAATCGCACCGATCGGCCGGGTGGCGACGTTGCTGACCGTAGTGTCGATGGCGGCATTGGGACTGGGCGTCGACGTTCGCACCGTCGCCAAGGCGGGTGGCAAGGTGACGGCTGCCGTCGTGCTGTCGCTGCTCGGCCTTGGCGCGATCAGCCTGACCCTGCTGATCCTGTTGCACATCGCCTGATGGTCGATTGGGGCCGGGGCGGATCGAATAACATGGGTTCATGTTCAGCCAAGGTCATGGACCGCTGCGTCCGACCCTATGGAGTTGCCGATAACGTGAGGATTTTATGCAAGACGGCCATCGTCGCGGCCGTTCTGTCCAGTGGCGCGGCGCTGGCCCAGACAGGCGACTTCGCTACTGTGATGGCCGGCGCGATGCAGCGGATGCATCAGGCGATGGCGGTCCCGTCGACCGGTGATCCCGACCGCGACTTTGCCGCGATGATGATCCCCCACCATCAGGGCGCCATCGATATGGCCGAGGCGGAACTCCGCTTCGGCAAGGACGAGCGGCTGCGCCGCCTGGCGCAAGGCATCATCGTCGAGCAGCGCCAGGAGATCGCCGTGATGCAAGCCATTCTGAACGAGAAAGGCGGTGCCCCCGCCATGCCCCCATCCCACCATTCGGAAGGAACCCATCGGTGAAGCAGTTGATCCTCGCAGCCCTTGTCGGCACCATGCTGGCCCCCGTCGCGGCGACCGCGCAGCAGGTGCCGAACGCGCAGCCTGACATGGCCGTGTCGCCCAGCGACCGGTTCTATACGTCGGACCAGTTCTCCAACACCGTGTCGGTTATCGATCCGTCGAGCAACCGCCTGCTCGGCGTCATCAAGCTGGGCGATCCGACGCCGATGAACCTCAGCCCGCTGTACCGGGGGCAGTTGCTGGTCCACGGCATGGGCTTCTCGCCCGACCGGCGGACGCTGGCCGTCGTGTCGATCGGATCGAATGCCGTCAGCTTCATCGACACCGCCACCAACAGCGTCCGCCACACGACCTATGTCGGCCGCAGCCCGCACGAGGCGTTCTTCCGCCCCGATGGCCGGGAGGTCTGGGTCAGCGTGCGCGGCGAGGACTATATCGCCGTCCTCGATGGCGCGACCTACAAGGAGACCGGGCGCATCCCGGTTCCCAACGGCCCCGGCATGACGATCTTCTCGCCGAACGGGAAGTACGGCTATGTCTGCTCCAGCTTCTCGCCCGAAACCGTCGTGATCGACACCGCGTCGAAGCAGATCGTCGGTCGGGTGAAGCAGGAAAGCCCCTTCTGCCCTGACATTGCGGCGACACCGGACGGCAAGCAGGTCTGGCTGACGCTGAAGGACATCGGCAAGGTCATGGTGTTCGACGCCAAGCCACCGTTCGCGGTGCTGAAGAGCTTCGCGACGGGCGCGATCACCAACCACGTCAACATCGCGAAGACGCCGCGTGGGCAGTTCGCCTATGTGACGGTCGGCACCGAAAATGTCGTGAAGGTGTTCCGCACCGATAATTTTGCCCAGGTCGCGACGATCCCGGTCGGATCGCTGCCGCACGGCCTTTGGCCCTCGGGCGACGGCAGCCGCATCTATGTTGGCCTGGAGAATGCCGATGCAGTGGCTGCGATCGACACTGCGACGAACAAGGTCATCGCCACCATCCCGATCGGGCAAGGCCCACAAGGCGTGGCCTATGTTCCGGGCGCGGTGCCATCCGGCACCGGCATGGACAATCTTCAGCCGCTCGCCAAGGCAGGCGAGAAGGTTCAGCTGATGCTCTCGGGTACGGGACGAAGCCAGGTGACGCTCTTCGATCAGGGGCAGGTGCAGATCCTCCAGGCCGCCGTCGCGGGCCTGCCGCCGAAGATGCCGTTCGTACTGGGTCTGTCTACCAGTCCCGATGGTAACGGCCCGGTCGAACCGCTCGCCAAGTTCATGACCAACCCCGCAGGCGGCGCGATCGTCAACGCGGTCGGACCGCTGCGGCAGATCGTTACGCCGGCCGCACCCGCAGGCTCACGTCGCTATCTGGTCATTGCTGCTGGTCAGCCTGAGGCGCCGAGCAACGTCGTTCAGCGGCAGGTCGAGCAATAGGTCCCATATCGCAGTCAGGGGGCACCGAGGCATCACCCGCCCGGTGCCCAGACCTTCACTCTGGAGGGAAGGGCGTGGCGAGACGGCGGAGGCTTTCCATTCGGAGAATGCTCTGAGATTCCGCGCTGATTGACGAAATTGCGGTTAGACGGCATATGCGTGGGCACGGCGATGGATTTCCGCCGGGCCATCTGGCCGAACCGCCCTCGCAGGGGCCGATGATTCCTACCAGGCGCCATAAGGCAGCAAGGAGGAATTGTGCGCGCGACGTTTCGCAATCTCTACGACCAGTTCAATGTGGCGGGCTTCGTTCGCGATCGTCACGATCATGCGATGTCGGTTCTGCGCTGGGCGCTGATCCTGGTCCCGATGGCAGCGACGGTCGGGCTGCTATGCGCCGCATTTCTGTGGAGCCTCGATGCGGTGACGCGGCTCCGCTTCGCCTATCCCTGGCTCTTCTACCTGTTGCCGGTCGGCGGATTCGTCGTTGGGCTGCTCTACCATCTGACCGGGCGTTCGGTGGAGGGCGGCAACAACCTGATCGTTGAGCAAATCCATGAACCGGGCGCTGGCGTACCGCTGCGCATGGCACCGCTCATCTTCTTCGGAACCGTCGTAACGCATCTGTTCGGCGGGTCAGCCGGACGCGAAGGCACCGCCGTCCAGTTGGGTGGCAGCCTCGCCAGCGGGTTCGGACGCGTGCTCAAGCTGGATGCGGAAGCGACACGCATCCTGCTGATGACCGGCATCGCAGCGGGGTTTGGCGCGGTGTTCGGCACACCGATCGCCGGCGCGGTTTTCGCGCTGGAGGTGCTGGCGATCGGCCGCGTCGAGTATCGTGCACTGGTGCCATGTCTCGTCGCCGCGCTGGTAGGTGACTGGACCTGCCTGGCAACGGGTATTCATCACGGCATCTACCGGGTCGATACGCTGGTGCCCGTCGACGCGCTGCTCATCGCCAAGGCTGGTGTCGCCGGTGTCGCCTTCGGACTGGTCGGGCTTGTCTTTGCGGAGGCCAATCATGCGCTGGGCGGATGGCTGAAGCGCGTGGTGTCCTATGGCCCGCTACGCCCTGTTATCGGCGGGCTGGCCGTGATCGCCCTCGTCTGGCTGTTCGGCACGCGCGACTATCTCGGCCTCGGCACACTGGCGGCGACGCCGGAAGGCCTGACTATTGCCAGCTTCTTCGGTCCCGAAACGCATCCGTGGAGCTGGGCGCTGAAGCTGCTGTTCACCGTCGTCACCCTGAGCGCAGGCTTCAAGGGCGGGGAAGTGACACCGCTGTTCTTCATCGGAGCCGCGCTCGGCAACGCGCTTGCGCCCATGTTCGGGGTGCCGACAGGGGTGTTCGCAGCGATCGGTTTCGTCGCGCTGTTTGCTGGCGCAGCCAATACGCCGCTCGCCTGCACCTTCATGGGGATTGAGTTATTCGGCGCTGCCTATGCGGTGCCGATCGCGGTCGCGTGCTTCGTCGCCTATCTTTGCTCGGGTCACAACGGCATCTACCTGTCGCAGCGCGTCGCCGTGCCGAAAGTGCCTGCCGTACACCTCACATCCGGCGTGACCCTGCGCGATGCCCGCACACACCGCGCCTCCCGCCGACGCACGCGCGTCTGATTTCTGCTGCCTGTCGAAAGCCCTGCCATGCCTGCTCGTTTTATCGTCCAGCACCGCGAGGTCGGGATGCTGTGCATCTATCTGAAGCCGTCTGATAAGATCGGCCCGCGCCGCTTCTGGGGCGCAAGGCCGCTCTATCGCAAGCTGATCCGCACAGCGAAGGCAGACGGCATCATCAACGCCATCGCGCAGCACAGGTGTCAACGTCGCCGCATCGATCGTGCTGTGCCTGTTCGCGGTCTGGCTGGGATCAACCGCATCCAATCTGTTCAGGAACTGACGCTATGACCCACCGATTGCTTGCCGTGCTGACCGATCCGGCTACGGTGTCCGCCTGCCTCGATGCCGCGGCGCTGGCCGCCCCGGCATTGCCTGGTTGCCAGATCGAAGCCCTCCACGTCGATGTCGATCCCGATCACATCATTGCGTCACCGGAGGAGATCGACTTTCAGCAGCTTCGTGAGAAGCGCGAAGGAACACCGGCTGAGCGGACAGCCGCCACTCATGCTGCAGTGATTGCGTGGAGACAGGCCCATCCTGACACGCCATTCGAATGGCAGTGTGTGGTCGGGCGACAGGAAGAAGTCGTCACCGAGCGAGCCCGGAACGCCGACGCGGTAGTTCTGGCACGCGGACATGACATGGATAGCGGCGATGCGATGCATGCAGCGGTCTTCACGCTCGATGCGCTGGTTCTGTGTAAGCGCTGTTGCGCGGTCACCTTGCTGATGGCGGCATAACCGGGGACGGATTGGCCTTTCTGGATAGCAGCAAGGCCTACAGCCATGACGATGTCATGTGACGATACTGGCACGAGGCCGGTTC
>CAJYHD010000785.1 GCA_913773715.1 uncultured Sphingobium sp. | reverse complement strand
CTATCTTATCAGCCGCCCGATCGGGCTGGAGGCGCTGGTGCGCTTCCTGGACGAACAGGCGCATCAGGCCGTGACCGCCCTGGCCCGGCCGACGCCGCTGGCCCGGTTGGTGAGCCGTGCGCGCGGTTAGGATCGCGCTGATCGTTGCGGCATTGCTCGTGGCGGCGGGGGAGGTTCGCAGCCAGACGGTCGCCAATACGCCCCAGTCCACCTTCGATCGTGCCGTCGATGCGGCAAAGACCGAGATGTTGCGTGATCCGCTGCTGGCCGTCCAGCAAGCCAACCAGGCGCGGCAGTTCGCCGAGCGGATCCACGATCCGGAGCAAAGGTCGCTGGCGCTCGCCACAGCAGATTGGCTGCGCGGCGAGGGAGCCAGTCGGCTTGGCAAGCATGAAATGGCGAAAACTGCGATCGCCGGTGCATTGGCTACGGCGCGTCAAAAAGCACCGCGGTCAGAGCTATATGGGAATCTCCTGCTGTCCCTCGGCGGTCTGGCAACCGATGACGGGAAAATCGCGGAAGCCCTCGATACCTATCACTCGGCCTATCGCATCTTTCAGCATTTGAGCGATGCGCGCGGACAAACCCGCGCTTTGGTCCAGATCGCGAACCTCTATCTCGATGCGAAGGACTATGTGTCGGCACTTCGCTACCTCGAGCAGGCGCGCGCCGTCTATCGCGGTGATGACTCCTTGCGCATGGTCATCCTGAACAATCGGTCGGTCACGTTGAGTGAGCTGGGCCGGGCCAACGATGCCTTGGACCAGTTGCGCGAGGCGGGCAGTCTGGCACGTAAGATGAAGAGCCCGACTTTGCTGGCACAGGTTTGGCGCAATATTGCCCGAGCCGAATTGCGGCGAGGTTCCTTGACGGCGGGTGAGGCGGCGATCGCCCGCGCGCGCCAGGCCGATCCTTCCGATAGCCGGGCACTGGACGCGATCGCTGCCCAAGCCGCGTTTCAACGTGGGCGGTTGATCGAGGCGGGGCGATTAATTGATCGCAGTTTTCGAGGAGTCGATGTTACGAAGACCTCGGTGTCCCAGCGTGATGCGCATGAAAGCGCCTACCAAATCTATCGGAAGGCGGGGCGGACGGCGGACGCGCTCCGACATTTGCAGGCGCTAAAACGGATCGACGACGAAGCGACCCGCCTTGCCACCTCGACGGGGCTCGCCCTGATGGGCGCGCGGTTCGATTTCGCCAATCAGGAATTGCGGATCGCGCGGATGAAGGCCGCCGATCTCCAGCGCAACATCGCCTTCGAGCGCGAGCAGCTGCGCACCGAGCGCTTCATCCTGATCGGCTCGGTCGTGGCGATCATCGTGGTCCTGACGATGCTCGGTATCTGGCTGGTGACGCTCGGCCGCAGCCGCAACCGTATCCGCGCGGCGCATGGCGAGCTGGCGGCGACCAACGACCAGCTTCAAAAGGCGCTGGCGGTCAAGACCGAGTTCCTGGCGACGACCAGCCACGAAATTCGAACCCCCCTGAACGGCATATTGGGCATGACCCAGGTCATGCTGGCCGACGCCGCCCTGGCCAGCGAACAGCGTGAGCGGGTGGAGGTGATGCACGGTGCCGGGATGACCATGCGCGCGCTGGTCGACGACCTGCTCGACGTCGCCAAGATCGAGCATGGCCAACTCACCCTGGAGAACGCGCCGTTCGATCTGGCGAGAACGATCCGCGACGCCTCCCGCCTGTTCGATGGGCAGGCGGATGCCAAGGGTATCGGCTTCACGATCGATCTCGACGATTGTCCCGCTATGGTGATGGGCGACGCGGCGCGAATCCGGCAGATCGTCTTCAACCTGCTGTCCAACGCGCTCAAGTTCACCAGCGTCGGACGGGTCTCCCTGGTCGCCCGCCGCCAGTCCCAGGGCGTGTCGATCACCGTCGCCGACAGCGGCATCGGCATTCCCGGCCACAAGCTGGAGGAAATATTCGAGGCCTTCCGCCAGGCCGATGCCAGCACCACGCGCCAGTTCGGCGGCACCGGCCTGGGCCTTGCCATTTGTCGGCGGCTGGCGCGTGCGATGGGCGGCGATGTGACGGTAAGCAGCGAGCAGGGGAGGGGCTCGCTTTTCACCCTCGACCTGCCGCTCGTCGAGGTCGAAGCGGCGGTCGAGCCCGAGCGTCCCGTCGTCCTGATCCTCGATCGCAATCCGATCCGGCGCGCCATGTGGAGCAAAATTTGCGCCCCCCATGCGCAGGTCGTCTTCGCGGTGGATGTCGCGGAGGCCGTGCGGCGGTTGCAGGACGGCGGGATCGCGCAGCTGTTGATCGACGACAGCGCGATTCGCGACGACGGTGTCGACGCCGCGCTGGCGCGAATCGTCGCGGCCAGCGATCGTCCCTTGTCGATCCACCTCCTCTGGCCCGACGCCGAGCCGTTGGAAGGGAACGATTTGATTGCTGACGAATTGATTCACGTTATCGCCAAACCGATCACGGGGACAGAGGTGATGCGGAAGATGTTCGACGCCTTGCCGCAAACCGCCGTCCAGCCACTTGTAACGCAAGCGGCATGATCGCTAGGGCCGGATCATGACCGCGATCACACACGCCATCCGGCGCGACGGGCGAAGGGGACGGCGATGAACGTCCTCTTCATCGAGGACGACCGGATGAACCGGCGCGTCGTGCGCGACATGCTGGACGTCGCGGGCGCGAGCATGGCGGAGGCGGAGAATGCCGAACTCGGCCTGGAGATGATCGACCGCGACCAGTATCACATGATCCTGATCGACCTGCGCATGCCCGGCATGGATGGGATCACTGCGATCCGCCACATCCGCGCGCGCGGCGACGAAAAGGCCGAGGTGCCGATCATCGTCGTCACCGCCGACAGCGGCGTG
>CAJYHD010000784.1 GCA_913773715.1 uncultured Sphingobium sp. | reverse complement strand
GTGCAGACAAACGGACGCACATATTGGCGAAGCCGTTCGTCTCGGGGCTTGCGACGAACCTCGTCATCACGACAGATCGGCGCAGCTATCATCTCCAGCTCACCGCGACCTCGCGCACCGCGATGGCCGCGTTGTCCTGGACCTATCCCGCCGACCAGCTGATTGCGCTCAGACGTGCTGCCGAGCAGACGGCCGCAGCGGCACCGATCTCGGAAGGGCTCGCGGTCGATAGTCTGCATTTCAACTACACGGTGAGCGGTGACCAGCCGGCATGGCGACCGCTCCGCGCATTCGACGACGGGCGGCAGACCTTCATCGAGTTTCCTGCCAGCCTTGCAGTTGGCGATGCGCCTCCGCTTTTCATCGTCGGCCCGACCGGCGAAGCCGAGCTGGTCAATTACCGTGTCCGGGGCCGCTACTATGTCGTCGATCGGATATTCGATGCGGCGGAACTCCGGCTTGGCACGAAGAAGCAGCAGATCGTTCGCATCACCCGTGTCGCCGAAGGTCGTCAGTCTCGGAAGGGGAAGCCCGCATGACCGAGGCCGTTATTGCGCCCGCCCCGAAAGTGGATCCGGAGACGCTGGCGATCCGGGCAAGACCGCCGCGCGCCATCCGCTTCCGCCGAGGCGTCATCGTCGCCATTGCTGCGCTTGGTTCGATTAGCCTGATGGCGGTCGCCTGGGTCGCACTCAAGCCGCGCGTGTTCGGCTCGATAGCCGAGCGGCAGGAACTGTCCGAACCGAGCAATCGGCCTTCGACAGATTCGCTCAATGGCTTGCCGCCGACCTACGGCGATGTTCCCAAACTCGGCCCGCCGCTGCCGGGGGACCTCGGTCGTCCAATTCTCGAGCACCAACGTCAGATGGCTGCGGAGACCGGCTCCAGCGTCGATGCCGCCGGCCAGGCGGCGGCGCAGGAGCGCGAACGCCGGCTGGCAGAACTGAAAGCTGCGCGAGAGTCCGGTGTCCTGGTGCAGGGACGCACGACGTCGGCGCCCACGCCGGCGGCCGAGACCACGGCAATCCCAGCCCCGGCATCGACAGGAACGGCCAGCCCGGCACTCGATCCGGATCGTGATCCCAACGCGCAGGGGCGAAAGGCCCAATTCGTAGGCACGCTCGATCAGAGCGGCGATGTCAATCCACACGCGCTAGCCGCCGCACCTTCGCCGTACCTTCTCTCCGCGGGGAGTGTGATCTCGGCGAGCCTGATCACAGGGCTTCGGTCCGACTTGCCCGGCCTTGTGACGGCGCAGGTGACCAGCCCAGTGTTCGACAGTCCCACCGGGCGCATTCTTCTTATCCCCCAGGGCTCGCGACTGATCGGCAGCTACGATAGCGTTGTGGCCTTTGGTCAGAAACGCGCGCTGGTCATCTGGCAGCGGATCATGTTGCCCGATGGCAGCTCGCTGCGAATCGACAATGTGCCAGCGACCGATGCATCGGGCTACGCCGGCCTGCAGGACAAGGTCAGTTTCCACACTTGGGCGCTGCTCAAGGGCGTAGCGCTCGCGACGTTGCTTGGCGTCGGATCGGAGATGACCATCACCGGCGAGAGCGATCTCGTCAAGGCGATCCGGGAGTCGATGCAGCAGAATGTGTCGCGCGCAGGCGATCAGCTGACTTCGCGCAACCTCAATATACAGCCAACGATCACGATACGGCCCGGCGCAACGGTCCGGCTTGTCGTCCACAAGGATCTGGTACTGGTGCCCCCAGGCAAGGAGGGCTGACATGGCCGATCTAAAGCTCGCCCAGTTGCCTGACCGAAATCCGGTGAAGCTCAGCATCTCGGTCATGCCCGATCTTCATCAGTCGCTGGTCGAATATGCCGCGCTGTATGCGCAGGCCTATGGCCGCGAGGAACCGGTAACGGAACTGATTCCGGCGATGCTCTCCGCCTTCCTCGAAAGCGACCGCGCGTTCGCGCGTGCTCGCGGCGGCGGCAAATGACCTTGCCCGATCAGCCGGAACGCTTTCTCAAGCTCGACGAGGTCAAGCGTCGCGTTGGGCTGGGGAAGTCGATGATCTACCGACTGATTCAGGAGGGAAAGTTCCCGCCGCCATACAAATTGTCACCCTTTGCTTCTCGATGGAGCGATCGTGAGATCGTTGCCTGGATCGACGAGGTGAAGGATGGATTCGAGGGCAAGAAGAGGAAGTTTTGAATGGTAGACGGGGTCTCGCCGGCATTCGAAATAGATGGTCCTCGAGGCGGTGCACGGCAGTTCGAAGGAGTGGCCCGCATTCGAACGCCAGATGCAAATGGCTCAAATCCCGTTCGTGTCGAGCTTGGCGTGCCCCGCATACCCCGCCAATTTCGGGATCCCTCTGTCATTTGCCGACCAACTCAAGCCATTCCCCGCATAGCTGGTGAATGACCGCTCCTGCAGAAACCTTCCATTCCCGTACCCAGCGAATGATTCCGAGGTTCTTTATTGTCCCATGCGACGGTAAAATCGCACCCGTCGGCAAACCCTCGTAGGCGGTGTGCTCATGCCACGGCGGTCCAAGACATGAGCTCTCCGACGGCGTTGGCCGGGTGGCCTGCGGCCAGCTTGGTGAGGGGCTCGGCCAGCCAGGCATGCGGGTTGATGCCGTTGATTTTGCAGTTTTCGATGAGCGTGGCGATCACTGCCCAGTTGTCGCTACCTTCGTCAGAGCTTGCGAAGAGTGCGTTCTTGCGGTTGAGGGCAAGCGGACGGATCGACCGCTCGACGGTGTTGCTGTCCAGCTCGACGCGGCCGTCATCAAGGAATAGCGACAGCCCGGCCCAGCGGGTCAGCGCGGAGCGGATGGCATCGGCGAGCTTGCTCTTTGCACTGACCTGCCGGAGCCGCGCATCGAGGTAGATGTGCAGGTCATCGACGATGACGCGGGACCGTTCGGCACGCGCGGTGCGGCGC
>CAJYHD010000783.1 GCA_913773715.1 uncultured Sphingobium sp. | reverse complement strand
GGTGACCCGCCGTCGATCTGGCATGCGAGCGAGTTGCTATTGCCATCGTTCAGCGTCGTGACGCCAACCGACGTGCCGGTGAAGCGCATGGTAAAGCTGTTGCCCGTGCTACAGCTCAGCGCTTGATCGAAATAGGAGACGGATTGCGGCCCTGCGTCACGGCGCGTCAGGCTGGTCGAACTGCAACTGCTGGCCGTCACGGCTGCGTCGCGTGTCACCATACGTGCTGTTTCGTAACGGCTCTGCGCGATATATTTGGTCGTCGTGACAGGCGCGCTCTTGCCCGAAGCAAGCACGGACGTCAGCGCATTTTCGAGCGCCTGCGCATAGGTCGAATGGCCAAGATCATTGGGATGGATCGTGTCGGCAAAGAATTCCGACACGCCGCGCTGCCCGGCAATGACTTGCGGCCAGATGTCCGCCCCCGCATCGACGAAGGTGCCGCCATTGGCTTCCGTCACCTGCTGCGCCCACTGGTTGCGCACATCCCGCGATCCCGCGCGCCGCTGCGCTTCTTCGCTCGACTGGGTCGCCGCGACATAGATGATACGCACCTGCGGATTGCTCTGCCGGATCTTGTAAATCAGCCCGTCCGTCTGACGGAAGAAGTGCATCTGGCTCTGGTCGGAATCGTTCACCGCATATTCTATGACGGCGATGTCAGGGCGGAAAGACCCAGCATCGCGATCATATCGATAGACGCCGAATTCCGACCCGGTTGCGCCTACAGCGATGTTCAGCACATTGACGGTCGCGAACCGCGCCTGCAACCAATCCTGTGTCAGACGCGCATAGCTTTTTTCCGGCGTACTGCTGTTCGAACCGCGCGTGATCGATCCGCCGATGAAAAGCACATTGAGCGGACTTTCAAACAGCGTCACCGAAGGCGTCGGTGTCGGCGCAGGTGCGGGGGTTGGAGTCGGCGTGGGCGTTGGATTCGTCGGTACGGTCACCGGTGGAGTGGCGCTTCCCGAACCGCCGGAATCGCTTCCCCCACAGCCTGCCAGCATCAGCACGGACGCAGCCGAGGTCAGAAGATAGCGATACCGGACCATCATATCTCCAAAGGGGTAAGCAGACAGCCAACGAACTTGCCGCGCTTCCGTTTCCTATAGCCGAAATATGGTTAAAAGATTTTAAACCAAAACGGATTTTCAGTCGGGTTTCTTTTTTGGTGAATCTGTCCATTTCAGTGAATCACTTACCGCGATCTCGATCATGTCAGTCCCCTTGCGATCATGCTGGCATTGACGAGCCTTCCGCTCTATCCCTCCCGCCATGGCATCGACGCCCCCGCGCCCCGCGAACCTTCCCTCGCTCGACCTGGGCCGATTCGTCGCCGCGCTGCTGGTTGCCTTCTTCCATGTCGGCATCACCGTCTTCCACTTCGTCGGCACCGTCCCGTTCGCGGGCTTTTTCCGCGGAGGGCATTCCGGCGTCGCTTACTTCTTCGTGCTGAGCGGCTTCATCATTCTCTACGTCCATCGCCGGGACTTGGGCGAGAGGCAGAAGCTAGGCGATTTCGCCCGCAAGCGTGTGATCCGCATCGTCCCCGTCCTTTGGGCGACGATGATCGGCTGGGGCCTGATCCGGTTGCAACTGCCTGGCGGCACCGCCGGACGGCTCGATCCGATGATGATCCTCTACGACAGCTTCCTCATCCCCCATCCGGCGGGCGACGGCGTGATCGGCGCGATCTGGACCCTGCGGCGGGAACTTGTCTTCTATCTGCTGTTTGCGGTCGCCATCCTCAATCGCCGGACCGGCATCGCGCTGCTCATCCTCTGGCAAGCGGCGATCATCCTCAACCTGGCCTTCCCCTTCTTCCACATGCCGCCCGAGCCGGAGATGCTGCTTGGCGTCCATAATCTCGGCTTCGGGATCGGGCTTTTGCTCGCAGCGACACTGCCGCGCCGCCCGCTTCCCGCTCCGGGCGTGATGATGGGGATCGGCATCCTGCTCTACGCCGCCGTCATGCTGGTCGAATGGCATCTCGGTAATCCGTCGCACCTCGAACTCAAGCCCATGAGCGAGACGGTGAATGCGATCGCCTATCTCGGCGCATCGGCGCTGATCGTCGCAGGAATGGTATCGCACGATGTCCGCAGGCAAGCGGAGCGCTCACCGGCTTCGTCGCTGTTGGGCGATTCTTCCTATGCGCTGTATCTGACCCATGGGCCGGTCAGTTCGATCGCCATCCGCCTGCTCCAGCCGCTCTGGCCCTGGCTACGCTCCGATATGCTGACGATCCTGCTCGTGATCATCAGCGTACTCTTTGCTATCATGGTCAATCGGATGTTCGAGCGCCCGGTGGCTCGTGCGCTGCGATCTTGGAGCGGACTGAAGCCCTCCACGGCGGCCGCCTCCACGCATCAGGGTTAAATCCGGTTTAACCAGCCGCGCTACCGGAGCGGTAAGGCGCTGCGTGATAGCCGCAGCGGATGTTTCCGCTCCTCCTCATGCTGCAAGACGCGCCGCTGGCCATCCCGGCCAAGCTCGATCTACGCAACTGGCACAGCGTGGAATCGACGGAAGTGGGCAACCGCGCCTGCACCTTCACGCTCAGCCCGAACTTCTACGGCATCGCGCTGCGCTATACCGGACAGCCCGACGATATCGAGATCAGCTTCGATTCGCCCGGCGTCCATGTTCTGCCGACCAACATCCCGATCCCGCTAAAGGTTTTCATCAACGGCGAGATGCAGCAGGTCAAAGGATCGCGGGTCGACCGCAAGCTTTTCTTCCGGCTGGATCGCGAGGCCGTGCATCGCGGCATCGCGAAGCGCGGGATGATCCGCATCATGCTGAGCGATCCTTCGATCCCCGACACGCTGATCGCCCGCTATCGCCTGCGCGGGGCGGACTATGAAGGCTCGGCCGCGCGCTTTCACGCCTGCAACGATCAGCTACGCCGCAGGCCGACCGTCACCATAGTCGCCAGCGGACACTGATCATCCGATTGCTTTACTTCCGGACCGGAATGCCGATCCGCTGAAGGATCGACGTCGCGCATTTATGCTGATCGGGCGTGATGCTGGGCGATTCCCGCAGACGGGCAAAGCCGTCATATTCCCGCTCGATCTTGAAATAGGCGCGCGGCATACCGCACGCCCTGACGATCTGGCTGGTCAGCCCCGGCGCATCCCATTGCAAGCGCGCGGTATCGCGCGCATCATTGACCGTCTGCGCCACAACGGGCGAGACAAGCACCAGCGCCGACAGCGCGACGCCGCAAAAAGGCTTCAGCATCAAATATCTCCGATTTCGGAACGTTCTGGGGGAAGCGCCCGACCTTGTCCAGACGTCGGAAGTCATGCACCAAACGGCGTGAACGACCGCTGACTAGGCCATGTTGGCACGCCGTTCGTTCACCGCTTGCTTGAAGCCCGCTTTCCCGCAATAGAGCAGCAGGCTGGAAGGACATCATGTCCAATGATGTTCAGCGGCGCCGGGGGCTAGACAGGCATCATGAACGCTTGGGTCAGGCAGAGACATGCGGCGAGAGCGCTTTTCGCGCTCCTGCTGCTATGCATTCTCGCCATCCGCGTCGCGGTGCCGACAGGCTTCATGCCGAAGCAAGGCGCACAGGGTATCGTCATCTCGCTCTGCACGGGCGAGGGTGCGGTCCGGATGGTTCTGCCCATAGAGCGGCAGGACAAAGACGCTCCGCTGCATGACGTCAAGGACAAGCCCTGCGCCTTTGCGGCAGGATTGGGTGGCGGACTGACGATGCCCCCTGCCCTGTCGCTTGCGGTCGCGTCCCTCATAATGCGCCCCGTCCTTCTGGGCACGGCGATCTCGGACTTGACCGTCCATCGACTGGCTGCCCCTCCTCCCCCGGCACAGGCTCCGCCCGCGCGACGCTGACACGTCGCGCGGCATGTCCATTCCCGGACGCCGCAGGATAGCGCGCAGGCTCGACCGCGCGCGGCACACGCCCGAACGGGTGCGGCTGACGAGATTGCACCATGCAAGACGACCGGGCCTCGACCGCCCATCCCTTTCGCGTCCGTATATGGGTGCGACGCCTTCATCTCTGGCTTGGACTATCGACCGGGCTGCTTTTCGCGCTGTTGGGCCTCACCGGCTCGGCGCTCGTCTTCTACCAGGAGATCGACGCGCTGTTGCACCCGGCGATCAGGGTCGAGGCGGCTGGGTCGCCGCCGGGCTGGACTTCGCCTGTCTGGGACGAGGCGCTGAAAACGGTGCGGCGGCAATGGCCTTCGACAAGCGGCCAGTGGCGCTTCGAGGCGCGTGACGATGCGGGTGCGATCGCCGCCCGTTATTATCCGGGCGGATCCCCGCATAGCCACATGACGAAACGCATGATGGTCTGGCTCTCCCCCGATGGCCGCCATGTCATCCGCCATGAAGGCTGGGGCGATTATGCGATGAGCTGGATCTACGAACTGCATATGGACCTGCTCTC
>CAJYHD010000782.1 GCA_913773715.1 uncultured Sphingobium sp. | reverse complement strand
CGACGCCGTTCGAAGTCGGTCAGCTAAAAGCGCTCGCGCTGGCTAATTCCTCCGTCGATACCGCGCCGGCTGCCGAACTCGCCAACGCCCTCGCCACCGCGAAAGTGCGCCGGGAAGACCTTACCCGCCGGCTTGCCGAGGTCGACCGCGGCCTCGTCGAACATGCCCAGCTGGGGACCGCGCTGACGACTGAGCAGGCGCGCGAAGCAAATCTCATACAGCAGCTAGTCGAGGCCGGGGGCGCCCCCGATGCCCATTATGACGATAGCGCCGTCATCTCGCTTCGTGCGAACCTTGATTCGGTCGATCGCCAGATATCGGAAGCGCCGCCGCAGGATGCCCTCGATGCGGGTCTCGCGGATGCGCAGGCCGCGATCGAGGCCGAACGGGTCAAACGAGTCAGTCTCGAGCGAGTGCTCGCAAACGCGTCGTCCGACCTAGAGGCAGCGCGCTCGTTGCTGACCCAGCATCCCGAACTCTGGACACCCGGGGGCGGCTTACTCGCGCCGCTTGCCCAGGAGGAAGCCGCCGCGCAGGCCGAAGCGCGTGCAATCGGAGAACAACTCCAGTCCGACCGGGAGGCCCTCGATGCCGCCCGCGTTACGCGCGATGGTCTCGCCGCGGCGATCGCTCGCGAGGATACGAGCCTTGCGACCACCAATGCCGATCTGGACAAGCTGGCCGAGACCCGCAGGGAACTTGTCCGTCGCTGGAGCGAGCTCGGCCAAACCGGCGACCCCGACCCTGCCCGCGTCGCGCAGCTGCGCTCGCAGGTGACGGAGCGGACGGCGCGCGCCGAACCGATTGCGTCCTCCCATGCCGATCTGATCAACGGGCTTCGCATTTGGCAGAACGACCAGCAGTTGCAGGCGCGCGGCGCCGCGATCGCGGCGACAATCCGCGAAAAGGGTGTCGCAACCGAAGCCGAGGCGACGGAAAAGCTGCAAGCCGATGTGGCAGCGGCCCAGGCGCAGCTCGAGATTGCCCAGCGCGCGCGCGACCGGATGGAAGAGGTCGGGGCCAAGATGCAGACCCGCGCCGAGGAGTTTGCCGATGATGTGCTGAAGCCGCTCAACGACACGATCCAGCGCTTCTCGCGCACGCTCATGACCTGGTCGGATTCGTCAATCATCTACCGTGCCGAGCATCACGCGACGCGCTCGGAACTGCGCCCGGCGATCATGCACACCGGCACCGATGGCACTACCAGCCAGCTCGAGATCAATCCGAACTACTTCTTTAGCGAGGGCCAGCTGTCAGCGCTCAGCGTTAGCGCGCTACTTGCGGCAAGCACGACTTTCTCCTGGTCGCGCTGGCGCGGACTGCTTCTCGACGATCCGTTGCAGCATAATGACATCATCCATGCGAGTGCCTTCATGGACCTGCTGAGGCAGATGGTTCGCGAACTGGGCTATCAGGTCATCCTGTCGACGCATGACAGTTCGGAAGCCGAGTTTCTCGCGCGCAAGTGCCGTAGCGCCGGCATTCCATTCGAGGTTCACGAGCTGATGCCGCGCGGCGACGCCGGCCTCGTCTCGGCGGTCGCCTAGGCCGGGGACGGACCATGGCCGACGAGGAGGAGGAAAAGAGCTGGCTTCTTCCGAGCGAGATCCCGTTCGATGAGCTGAAGGGGCACGCGCTCGAGGAATGCCTGTTCTGGCTGCTCGACGGCATAGGCGCGCGAGACATTGCATGGCGCCTGGGTGGCACCGGCGCCGGCACCGCCGATGGCGGCCGCGACATCGAGGCCCGCTTCTATGTCCCCGATAACGAGGGCCAGATCGTCGGGCGCCGATGGTGGGTGGAGTGCAAGGGACGCGCCGGCACGCTTGAAACCGAGACTGTGAAAGTCGCGTGCAACAATGTGCTGGTGGATGAAAGCGTCGATTGCCTAGTGATCGCGACGAACACGACTTTCACCAACCCGACGCGAGATTGGGTTGAGAAATGGCAGGCGCGATTTCCCAAGCCGCAAATCCTGTTATGGGATCGGGCTTCGCTGGAGCGGATGCTCGCGCAGCAACCGGCCACCGTGCTCCGTCTGTTCGAAGGCGGTCTCAGCTCGGCGGGCTACCTCCGAGCAATCCGCGATCGTTTCTGGAACCTGCTCGAATATAGCTCGATCGAGCGCATCAAGCGCATCTGGACCGAGCGCGAAACACTTCAGCTTGGGATCATGGAGCGGTTCGCGCTGATCGCCAACGAATTTGCCCATGGGAACATCGACGAACGCCCCTGGGCAGGCGCGGCTCCAGCCGAGGCGGTGCTCAAGACCTTCCAATACGGCATGTTCAATCTGGTCTACCTCTTTGCCCGGATCATGAAGAGTGGCGTCGATGAAGGTCCCATCGTCAAGGCGCTGGCCTATCTTCTGCTCTCGACGGTGCGCGATCATGACTTTGATCGGGTCCTCGAAACATTTGCGATCGCGCTGAGGACAGAGAGCGACGAGCCGATGTCGCAAGAGGCCGTTACATTTCTGATCATGCCGATCTTGGACAGCCTGCAAACCGACTTACAGCTTGTCTGCTCAAGCGATTGCGGCCGCTTTTCCCGTGACGATAGTGTCAAATATTGGGAGGGTCGCGACCCGCTCGACAGCTATTGGTCGCGGTTCGGGCCGCGCGGCATCCCGGCGAAAGCCGACAAGGGCACCTATCACCGCCTCGAGCGAACGACCGAGCCGTGCCAAGTGGGTTTCGACCTGTCGGGCGAAGCCAGCTGTCCACTCTATGAGATCGAGCCCAACATGGACTCGTTGGCCGGATTTCTGGCGACCGTTGCGCGGGTCGTTCGGTCCAGGGCGCCCCGACGTCGCACAGCGCGCCGGCCTGCGGATTCTCTCTGAAAAACCGGACGCGATCAGCCGCCCTCCACGATCCCGAACAGTTTCGAGACATCGATGTCGTCTGCAGCTGGCATCTCCGGATAGCGCACCCGCATTTCGGCGGTGTCTTTCTCAAATAGAGCCTCGGCGGAATCACGGATGCGGTCGAGCACCGCGACCTTGCCCATCTGCCCGACCGCCCAGATCGCCAGGCCGCGATCGCCATGGATGGCGATGCCCGGACTTGCCCAGACCAAAGCGAGCGCATCGTCGTCGGAGATCTCCCGCCGTAATTGCGCGCAAAGATAGAGATAGGTGGCAGGATGGTTGGAGCGGACGAGATCCCATGTCGTCTCGTCGTCACAGCCGCTGCGGAGGATCGCCTTGGAGATGATCCAGCCCTCCTCGCATTGTGCGACCAGTTCGCTCACGATCGGCCCAAGTGTGTCGGGTTCAGCCTGGTAAGCAAGGCTCTTGGCGGCCCGATAGTCGCGCGTGGCCCGCCAATATGCCAATGCGACGCAGCATCAAATCCTTGAACGTTGGGTCGATCGAGGTACGCGGGGCGCCATGGCGCGCTGGCTGAAGGCGGCGCGCGATACGCCGACCCTGTTCGACGCGTCGGTCGCATTGGCATATTGGCGGGCCACGCGCGACTATCGGGCGGCCAAGAGCCTTGCTTACCAGGCCGAACCCGACGCACTTGGGCCGATCGTGAGC
>CAJYHD010000781.1 GCA_913773715.1 uncultured Sphingobium sp. | reverse complement strand
TCAACAGCTATATGTTCGCCAATGCCCGCGCGCTGTCACGCATGGCGGAGATGGCGGGTGACAAGGCGCTGTCGGCGGACTATGCCGCCCGCGCCGCCGCGATCCAGCAGCGCACGCTCGAAGCGCTCTGGAGCGATAAACTCACCCACTTCATCGACCGGCATCAGTCGAAGAAGAATGATTTCGTGAGATATTGGGAGCCGATCCGCAACCGCGAACTGGTCGGTTACCTGCCATGGATGTTCGACCTCGTTCCCGACGACACGCGCTATGCCGCGGCATGGAGCCATCTGCTCGACCCAGCATCGCTGGCAGGCAGGGCCGGCATGCGTACGGTCGAGGCGAACTATGAATATTATATGCGGCAGTATCGCTATGAGGGGTCGCAGCCCGAATGCCAGTGGAACGGCCCGGCCTGGCCCTATCAGACGACGCAGGTGCTGTACGGCATGGCGAACCTGCTCGACCATCGCCAGCATCGGGGGCCGGTGACACGCAGCACCTATATGCGGCTGCTGCGCCAATATGCGGCGCTCCATTATCAGGGCGACCGGCTCGATCTGGAGGAGGATTATCATCCTGAAACCGGCAAGCCGATCGTCCGGCTGGCGCGCAGCCATCATTATTTTCATTCAGGGTTCAACGACCTGATCCTGACCGGGCTGGTCGGAATCCGCCCGAGCGCCGATGATATGCTGGAGGTCAATCCGCTGTTGCCGGAGGCCGGCGATCCGCAGGCGCTCGCCTGGTTCCGGGTGCAGGACGTACCCTATCACGGTCATCGCGTCGCGGTGACGTGGGATGCGGACGGCAGTCATTATCGGCGGGGCCAGGGCCTCGTCATAGAGATCGACGGCAGGGAAGTGGCCCGGCGCGAGACGCTGGGCCGGATCGAGGTCCCGGTGACACGCGCCGCGCTCTCCCCCATCGCCCGCCCGATCAACCTGGCGGTGCAACTGGTGCGCGGCCAATATCCGATGGGATCGGCGTCGAGCAACATGGACGTCGAGAATGTGCATGACGCGATCGACGGGCGGACATGGTTCTTCCCCGAACTGCCCAATGGCTGGTCTTCAGCGCCGTCGCCCGCGCAGCAATGGTATGCGATCGACCTGGGCAAGCCGACCGACCTGTCGCGCGCCGAACTCGCCTTCTTCGCGGACGGGAAGGGCTTTGCTGTACCGACCGCCTATCGGATCGAGGCGTGGGTCGATGGCGTATGGAAGCCGGTCGCCAGCCCCAGGGGCAAGCCGGTTGCCAATGGCGTCACCGACATGCGCTTCCCCCAACTCCGCACGAACAAGGTGCGGCTGGCCTTCACGCAGGCGAAGGGCAAGGCGGTGCGACTGGCGGAATTCAAGCTGTTCGCCGACTGATCCGCGTCAGGCGGCGAGCGGCGTTTCGTCCCGGCGCAGCGTCAGCACTTCGACGCCGTCCGCCGTCACCGCCACCGTATGCTCGAACTGCGCGGAGAGGCGTGCGTCGTTGGTGACCACGGTCCAGCCATCGTCGCGCGTCGTCACCTTGCGCGTCCCCTGATTGACCATCGGCTCGATCGTAAAGACCATGCCCTCACGCAGCGTCATGCCGGTGCCGGGGCGCCCGAAGTTCAGGATCTGCGGCGCTTCGTGCATTTCGCGGCCGATGCCATGGCCGCAATAGTCGCGCACGACGCTATAGCCATTCTTCTTGGCGTGACGCTCGATCGCAAAGCCGATATCGCCGAGGCGCGCACCGGGGCGCACCGCGCCGATGCCCTGCCACATCGCTTCCTGCGCGACGCGGACCAGCCGCCGCGCGGCAGGCGATACCGCACCCACCATATAGGTCTTGCTCGAATCGGCGATGAAGCCGTTCTTCTCCAGCGTGATGTCGAGGTTGATGATGTCGCCGTCGCGGATGATCGTGTCGGCGTCGGGTACGCCATGGCACACCACGTCATTGATCGAGCAGTTGAGCACGAACTTGAAGCCATATTGGCCCTTGCTCGCGGGGCGGGCGGCGAGGTCATCGGTGATGAAGCGCTCCACAAGGTCGTTGACCGCCATGGTGGACATGCCGATGAGGTCGATGCCGTCCAGCATCTCGAACACGGACGCGAGCAACTTGCCGGAAATCCGCATCAGCGCGATCTCATCGGGGGTCTTGACCATGTCAGGCGGCTTGGCGGTTGGGGATCGCGGGTGCCGATCCGGCCTGCGCCAGCTGCATCTGCACGATGTCGTTGAAGGAGAGGGCGGGGTTCGCCTCCGCCAGCATGCCGATCTTCATCCAGAATTCGGCCTGCGCATTGATCGACCGGCACATGACGGCGCTCGCCTTGCGCGCCTCCTCATGCAGGTCGTCGGCGATTTTCACGATGCCCATATATTTCACCTCGTTGACGATATGGTTCATATATGGTTCGTATCGTCAGGGCAAGCGCGATGCTACAGGTCGAGGTGCAGGAACTGGTTGAAGTCGCTCCGCACATAATCGGCGAAGGCGGGGCCGTTCGCAAATCCGCGCCGCCGATAGAGCGCAAGAGCAGGCTCGAAGGCCGGGCCGCTGCCGGTCTCCAGGCTCAATCGCGTCACGCCGCGCGCGCCTGCTGCCGCGATGATGGTTTCCAGCATCGCGGTGCCCACCCCCTGCCGCACGAAGTCGGGATGGCTGCGCATCGACTTCACCTCCGCCGTGCCGTCACCCAGCATCTTGAGCGCGCCCACGCCTGCGATGTCGTCACCCCGCCACGCCGTCCACACTGCGACGTCCGGCACCTGCAAGCCCGACAGGTCAAGTGCGAACACGTTGCCCGGTGGCGAACTGGCATGCATCCCGGCGAGATGGAGCGCCAGCAGCACGCGCGTCTGTTCCCCAGTTAGGTCGTCTTCGCGGATCGTGAGCATGGATTGTCCTACATCTCGGGCGAACGGTAAACGGGCTACGGCGTCTTTGTACCCTTCACCTTGGCGCTTTGCGATAGGATCAGCCCCGCGCAACATCCTGTCGCAAACGGCGGGAAACATGCGAAGTTAAGCCCATATCGTCATCCGCGCGAAGGCCATGGACCATCCAAATCCGGCGTCGATCCGGCTGCCCGATCGTAAAGATATTTGCCGGGCTTGTAAGCTGCGAGCATGATGAGCGACAGCAGCCAAAATTCCATTGGCACGTCTTTAAACATCGACGCTTGGCATCCCCGTTCGACGGCCCCGCTATCCCGCTTCGAAATCAGAGCTGGATCTTCGGCACATCTATTCTGTCCTATCATCACGCCGCAAGACATCCTTGCACACGGCCTTTGACAGCGCCTCATCCGCCTTCCAATAGGATCACGCCGCCGCAACTTAATGTCGCGTTTTGCGGGAAAAGTGCGAAGTTAAGCGTGCGAAGCCACCAGCAGCTTGTCGATCTTGCGGCCATCCATGTCGACGATCTCGAAGCGCCAGCCCTGATCCTCGGCATAGTCGCCGACTTCGGGCAGGCGGCGGAGCAGCCAGAGGACATGGCCCGCGACGGTCGCATAGTCGCGGTCTTCGGATAGATTGATGTCGATCCGCTCGGCCAATTGATCGATTGGCATCTGGCCGGAGACGAGCAGGCTGCCGTCCTCGCGCTCGACCACGTCCGGTTCGTCATAGGCGTCGCGGTCGGACGCGAAGTGCCCGGCGATCGCAGAGAGCAGGTCGGCAGGCGTCACGATACCTTCGAAATGGCCATATTCGTCATGCACCATGACCATCGGCACGTCGGACTTGCGCAGCACTTCCAGCGCGTCCATCGCGTCGACCTGATCAGGCACAATTTCGGTCCGGCGCATCAGCGCGCCGACATTGAGCGGTTCGCCCCGGAACAAGGCGGTCATGATGTCGCGCGCCTGGACGATACCGATGATGTCCTCCACCGATCCGCGTCCAACGGGCAGGCGCGTATGCGAGCTTTCGAGCAGCTTGGCGCGGATCGTCTCCTCATCCGCCGCGATATCGATCCAGTCGACATCCATGCGCTGCGTCATCACCTCGCGCACCGGGCGGTCGGCAAGGCGCACCACGCCAGAAATGATCGCACGCTCGCTTTCCTCGATCACGCCCGACCGGCTGGCCTCAGCGACGATCAGGTGCAGTTCTTCCGCCGTCACATGCTGTTCGGATTCGCGGTCGAGGCCAAGCAGCTTGAAGATGAGGCCGCTCGATGCATCCAGTACCCAGACGATCGGCGCGGTGATCTTCGCCAGTACCATCATCGGTCCGGCGACCAGGATCGCGATCGGCTCGGGTGCACGCAGGGCGAATTGCTTGGGCACCAGTTCGCCGACGATCAGCGAGGCATAGGTTGTGAGGCCGATCACGAGCGCGAAGCCGGCGGTTTCCGCCCCATGCGGCGGCAGGCCAGCACCCGCCAAAATGTCGCCCACCGGCCCGCCCAGGCTCGCGCCGGAATAGGCACCGGTGCCGATTCCGATCAGCGTGATACCGATCTGCACGGTCGAAAGGAACTTGCCCGGATCGGCGGCGAGCGCCAGCGCGGACTTTGCGCCCTTGCGCCCCGCCTTTTCCATCGCCTGAAGCCGGGGACGCCGCGCAGACACCACCGCCAGTTCGGACATGGCAAAGACGCCGTTCAGCGCCACCAGTACCAGAATGATGAGAAGGTCGGCCCAGGGAAAGGGCGTCGGATTGGGAGGGGGGATCGTGGCCATGGCGGTCAGTCACTCCCTATAGCGTCGATTCTTTCGGTTTAACAACCGCTCCCTCATGAAAGGTTCAGTTCGCATCTGGAACAAAGCCCGTCACTCGGCCATTGGGGGCACATAAAACCCGTCCGGGCGACCAGAACAAGGGAACCGCATCGATGAAGATTTCGCACCGCATTCTCGGCACCGTGGGCCTTACCGCGATGCTCGCCACCGCCGCCTGCACGACCGACCCGGAAACCGGGCAGCGCACGATTTCCAAGGCCGCGATCGGCGGCATCGGCGGCGCGCTGGGCGGCTATCTGCTTGGCGACATCGTGGGCGGACGCAATGATCGCACCGAAAAGATCCTGGGCGCAGGCATCGGCGCTGTCGCTGGTGCGGGGATCGGGGCTTACATGGACGCGCAGGAACGCAAGCTGCGCGAAGAGACGGCAGGTTCGGGCGTGGACGTGATCCGCGACGGCGACAATCTGCTGCTGCGCATGCCTTCCGGCATCACCTTCGCCTATGACAAGT
>CAJYHD010000780.1 GCA_913773715.1 uncultured Sphingobium sp. | reverse complement strand
GCGAGCCGCTGCCGGTGTACGGCGCGGGCGATCAGGTGCGCGACTGGCTGTTCGTCGAGGATCACGTCCGCGCATTGCAGGCGGTGTTCGAGCGCGGCGCGGTCGGGCGGACCTACAATGTCGGCGGCCATAACGAGAAGCAGAACATCGAGGTGGTGCGCACCGTCTGCGCGATCCTCGACCGGCTGCGCCCGCGCGAAGACGGGGCAAGCTACGCCGCGCAGATCACCTCGGTCGCCGACCGCCCCGGCCATGACAAGCGCTATGCCATCGACGCGACCCGCATCGGCGACGAACTCGGTTGGCACCCGCAGGAAACGTTCGAAACCGGCATCGAGAAGACCGTCCGCTGGTATCTCGACAATGAGGATTGGTGGCGCCCGCTGGTCGCGGCGAAGGCGGCCGAACGGCGCGGAATCGCGTGATGCGCGAGCTGCTGGTTACCGGTGCCAACGGGCAGCTTGGGCAGGAACTGCAACGCGCCCGCCTATCCGATGGCTGGCGGGTGGTGGCGCTGGACCGCGCGGCACTCGACCTGACCGACCCGGCTGCGATCGCGGCCAAGGTGGCGGAGCGGCCGTGGGCGGCGGTCATCAACGGGGCCGCCTATACTGCGGTCGACAAGGCCGAAAGCGACCAGGTCGCGGCATGGCAGGTCAATGCGGTCGCCCCTGCCGCTTTCGCATCGGCGTGCGCGGCGGCGAACGTGCCGCTGGTGCAGGTGTCGACCGATTACGTGTTCCCCGGTGACCGGGAGGGCGCGTGGCACGTCGACGATCCGGTCGCGCCGCTCGGCGTCTATGGCGCGTCGAAGCTGGGCGGCGAGCTGGCGGTCCGCACCAGCGGCGCGCGCCACGCGATCGTCCGCACCGCCTGGGTGGTGTCGGCGCACGGGCATAATTTCGTGAAGACGATGCTGCGGGTGGGAGCGGAGCGGGGCCATTTGCGGGTCGTCGCCGATCAGCACGGCAGCCCGACCGGCGCCGCCGATCTCGCCGCCGCGCTGCTGACGATTGCGATGCGGCTGGTGAAGGATGCGGACGCGCCGACCGGCACCTTCCATTTCAGCAATGCCGGCGCGACCACCTGGGCGGGGTTCGCCGAAGAGATCTTCCGCCAATCCGCCATGCGCGGCGGCGCGACCGCGACGGTCGAGGGTATCACGACCGCGGAGTACCCGACGCCGGCGCGCCGCCCGGCCAATTCGCTGCTCGCGCATGATGCGATCGAGCGCGCCTATGGCATCATCCCGCGCGCATGGAATGAGGCGCTGGGCGACATCCTCGACGAACTGATCGTCCCCAAGGAGAACGGCAAGTGAAGGGCATCATCCTGGCGGGCGGATCGGGCACGCGGCTCCACCCGGCGACGCTGGCGGTGAACAAGCAGTTGCTGCCGGTCTATGACAAGCCGATGATCTATTATCCACTGTCGGTGCTGATGCTGGCGGGGATCCGCGATATCCTGATCATCTCCAGCCCCGAATATCTCGGCAATTACCAGCGGTTGTTCGGCGATGGCAGCGCATTCGGCCTGGCGATCGCTTACGCCGAGCAGCCGCGTCCCGAAGGGTTGGCGCAGGCGTTCACGATCGGCGCGGACTTCATCGGCGACGATAATGTCGCCCTCGTGCTGGGCGACAACATCTTCTTCGGTGCGCATCTAACCGATCTGCTGGCGAGCGCGGTGGCGCGGACCGAGGGCGCGACCGTCTTCAGCTACCGCGTCGAGGATCCCGAGCGCTACGGCGTGGTCGAGCTGGGCACGGACGGCAAAGCGCTGTCGCTAGAGGAAAAGCCCACGGAGCCGAAGTCGAACCATGCGGTCACGGGCCTGTATTTCTACGACAATCGTGTCGTGGACATGGCTCGCAACCTGAAACCGAGCGCCCGCGGCGAACTGGAGATCACCGACCTCAACCGGCTCTACATGGAGGCGGGCGACCTGTATGTCGAGCAGATGGGGCGCGGCTATGCCTGGCTCGACACCGGCACGCACGATAGCCTACTGGAGGCCGCCGAGTTCGTCCGCACTCTCCAGCACCGGCAGGGTATCCAGATCGCCTGCCTGGAGGAAATCGCGTTCGAACAAGGCTTTATAACTGCTCCCCAAGCCCGTGCCGCAGGCGAGAAGTTCAGCAAGACCGCTTATGGGCGGGCGATCCTGCGTGCGGTGGAGGATTGATGCCGGTCGGGAGCGCGGATGACATGACGGTATCCCCGGACGAACGCCCGTTCCGGATTGCGATCGACGCCCGCCCACTCGCCGGGCCACCGTGCGGCTATACCATCTACATCGGCTCCATGATCGAGTGCCTACGCAAGGGCCCATTCGACGTGACCCTGCTCGGCAATCAGCCGCTCCGTTCCTGCTACAACGAGGCTGACGGACTGGATACGCGCATCTTCGGCAGCGCCGGTCATCTGCGTTGGGAGCAGCGCGACCTGCCGCAGGCGCTAGCCAGCGAACGCTACGACATCTATTTCACCGGCGCCAATCGCGGCATTCCGCTGCGCAAGGTCGCGGGCACGCGCTACGTTCTCGGCCTCCTCGACGTCATCCCATATCTGTTCTTCAAGAACTATTTCCTGGCCCGGTGGAAGACATTAGTCCGACATCCTGGGCTGAACAAAGAAACCGTATCACAGCTCATCTCGGTGGCCCGCGCTGATGCAATCCTCACCATCTCGCAAGCCAGCGCGCGTGACATCGCACGCCTTTTCCATCGCCACACTGTTGAGGCGCATCTGATCCGGCTGAAGGACGTCACACCCACCCACCACGACCGTACGCCAAAGAACCAGTTCGTCTATGTCGGCGGGTTGGATTTCCGCAAGAAGGTCGACGTCCTACTGCGCGCCTTCGCGTTGTTCTCAGAGCGGCATCGTGATCACCAGCTTGTGCTGGTCGGTTCGAATTACGCTGCCATGCTGCCGCTGATTACGGAGCTCGCATTGACCGATCGGGTCGTTTTGACCGGCTATGTCGACCATGATACCAAGTTTCGCATTCTCGGTGAGAGCCGCGCGATGGTCTATCCCTCTCTGTACGAAGGGTACGGGATGGCAATCGCCGAAGGATTTCAGGCCGGCCTGCCGGTGATTGCCGGTCGCGGTGGATCTCAGGAGGAGATCGGCGGGGTCGGCGCCAGATTGATCGACCCGTCGTCCGTGGACGATCTCGTGTCTGCCATGGAAGAAATGCTCGATCCTGACATTCGCGCCGGCTGGATCGCGCGTGGCGAGACGCAACTCGCCAGATTGACCGATCCGGCGATCGAAACGGCGATCATCGATTACTTCTGTCGACAGGGCCGCTTCGCACACGGACGTGCAGTTCGTTGAAACCTGCGTTAAGTGGCGGACCTGAACGCCAGGCGGCGCTGGAACGTGCGCCACTCATCATAGAGCGGATGCCTCATCAGCATTAGCGCTCCAAACCATAGCGCCACACCCGACACGATCGCAATAACTAGGACGACCGGCGGTGTTTCAGGCGACCAACCATAAAACGCCATGGCGAGCATCGCCGGCACGACCGAGACGAGCGTTAGAATGGCGCCATCCCGATAGATGACCGGCACGACAAATGCATCGATCTGCGCAAGACGCCGTACATGCGGGTAATAAAGGATCAAGCCGATCAGGGCATCAACAATCTTGGCCAGTGCCGCGGATAGAAGATTGACGAGGCAACCTATCGCAAAGATCGGTACTCCAAAAACTAGCCGCGCCACTTCATAACGTGCCTGACGGCCCGTTTCGCCCCGCAGGACAAATAGTTCCCAGTTCATCCCGAACGCCACTCCAATGAACTGCGCTACCATGAGCGCCGACAGCGGCAAAGCTGCTGGCAGCCAACGTTCTCCGTAAAGAATGTAGATGATGGGACGTGACAGGACCGCGATGCCGATCAGGCAAGGCCACATGACCGCAGTTATCATCGAGAAACTGCGAACGTAGGTCTGACGCCAGTCGCCGCCTTCACGATAATCCTTCGATAGCTGGACGAACACCACGCGCGTGGCGGTGCCATAAAGATTGTCGAAGATGATTGCCGATAGTCCGGAAGCTCGCCCGTACAAACCCAATGCGGTGACGCCGAGGATACGACCGAGCAGCAAATCTGAAAGCTTTCCGGTCAGCATCGCTATCCCGCTGACGGATAACATCTGCAACCCGAACTTGGTAATCGGTCGCCATCCGGCCAGTGAAAACCGTAGCCTAATGTGCCGATGTCCAAGAATTTGCGTCAAGACGGTCACCGTCGCTCCGGATATAAGCGACGCATAAGCCGAGCTCATGTAACTTGAGCCTATGAGCGCGAAACCGATCGTCGCCAGCGTCTGCGTTGAGACATTGGCCACATTTATCATCGACAATTGCTTGAACTGCATCTCCCGCTGCAGCAGGGCCGCCGGACGAAAGTTAACGATAGCCAACAGATTGCTGATCGCCACGATCCTTAATACCGAGCCCGCCTGCGGCGCGCCGAGCAACGGCCCCGCAGCGAAACTCACGCCCGTCAGAATACACGTCAGACAGCAAACCAGCACGGCATTGACGGTAAAGGCGGTATCAACCGTGCTTTGCGGAAGTTCGCTTTCCCGCACAAGGAACGAAGCGATGCCGAAGGTGGTGAACACCTGGGCAATACCCAATGCCGCCATCGCAATCGCGTACACCCCGATCTCGCGGGGCGACAACAATCGCGAGATGACGATCAAACCCAGAAACTGGAACGCAAATGCGACGAACTGGCCGGAAAAGGCCCAGGCAAGAGAGCGGCGTACCGACATATCGGCGCGTATCTCATCGCGCCCGTGTCAGGACAAGCCATCCTCGCGGGCGCTGACAACCCGCTTCAACACATCGGCGAGAACCTGCCGGAAAGCGCATGGAGAGCAGGACCGTTCCACGTACGCGTGCCCGCCGGCCTGCGCGTTCTGCCACGCCTGGGCATCCGTATAGAGCCGCGCGCATTCCCGCGCGAAATCCGCAGGGGTGGCCCCCGTCGCCAGCGCCATGCCATTGGTGCCAAGCTGTTCGGCCAGCAGCGGCGTCGCCACGCACGGAATGCCCTCACCCATGGCCTCCACGACCTTTAACGGTATACCCGCCGCGTAGCGTGTCGGCGCCACGAACAATCGGCTTTCATCGTAGAGCGTCTG
>CAJYHD010000779.1 GCA_913773715.1 uncultured Sphingobium sp. | reverse complement strand
AGCGGCGGCACGATCACGTTGACGCGGCTGCCGTCGGGCAGGCGGGCGTCGGCCAGCGGCGTCGTCTGATCGACGCGGCGGCCGACCTTGTTCACGATGCGCTGTGCGATCTGGAACAGATGCTCCTCGTCGCGGAACTTGATCGGCGCGACCTGAAGCTTGCCCTTCTTTTCGATATAGGTCTGTTCCGGGCCGTTCACCATGATGTCGGTCACGTCCGGGTCGGCGAGCAACTCTTCCAGGGGGCCAAGGCCGAGCAGTTCGTCCACCAGCACCTTTTCTAGCGCGAACTGTTCGCGCCGGTTGAGCGTCAGCTTCAGTTCCGCCAGCACTTCCATGATGATCGGGCGGAATTCCTCCGCCAGTTCATCCTTGGTGAGCGTGGAGGCCGCTTCGGGATCGACACGCTCCAGCAGGCGGGGCAGCACCTGCTCCTTGATCTTGTGGACGCTGGCGTCGAAGCCCTGCGGCCCGGCGTCCTGTGCATGTTCGGCGTTGGCGCGATCGGCGAGGCGCGCGAGCGCTTCGGCATTGCGCTGCACCGCCGTCAGCGGCGCGGCCGGTTCGGCGGGCAGGGCGGCAAGGTCGATCGGCGGGAATTGCTCGCCACCTCGCGGTTCCTCCCGCGGGACAGGCACGACGGCGCTGTGCATCGGCCGGGCGACGCCAAAGGCCGGCTTTCCGGCAAGTCCATTTTTCCGTCCAAAGGCGCTCATAGCTCTCCGCCGATATGTCGCGATCGTACCCGTGTGTTCGGGTCGATCAGATGTGGCTGATAAAGGTGAATAAGGTGGAAACTTTGATAAAAACCTAATGCCTGGCCGCGTCTGGCGGCGGCGTCACGAACCGGGGATCGGCCCCGAACCAGCCGCCGACGATGCGCCCGCCCGCCAGCAATCGAGCGCCTTGGGCCGTCATATGAATGTGGCCCTGCTGGACCCGGACGTTGCCCGACAGCGTCTGCTCTGCCACGCGCCGGTCGATCTGGCGCATGTCGCCCAGATATTCGCGCACGAACAACTGCTCCAGCATCGGCGCGGTGAGCTGCCCGTCCTGCCGTTCGATCCGGGACAGCAGGAACATGGTGATCGAGCGGTCGAAGGTGACAGGGAAGGTGATGAGGAAGCAGATGTTGAACGCAAGCGACAGGGCTGCGCCGCCGACGATGGTAGCGGGATCGAGCCGCAGCCTTTGGCGCAGGCGTATGCCGCAGATGAGCAGGATCGCCGCTGTCACGACCGCGATAAACACGCCGCGATAGAAGAGGATGCCGATGCCGCCGAGCAGCGGACTGCGGATCAGCAGGACGTACAGCAGGAATCCGGTTGTCAGTGTCGCCAGATATGTCAGGGCGAGGTGCAGATAGGGCTTTAGCGATATCATGGCCGGGCACCTGAAATGGCGGGCGCGATGCACAGGTCGGTCGTGCGGTGGATGCAGCGCACGGATGGTGGCGGCCCACCGGCTTGCCGCCAGACTGGATCGCGCCGGGTGAAGAGCAGGAAATCGACGCGTGCCGCTTGGGCGCGCGTGGCCACTTCCCGGCTCGACAGCGGTTGTTCGAACAATGGTTGCAACAGGGCCATGCGCTCGGCGACGGCTTGCCGGCTCGCACCGAAGAGGAAGGCTTCCTTGTCGGCCACGGCAGGCCAATGATGGCCGTACATTCCAAATTCCAGCGCGCGCGCGGTAAGGGCAGGATTATGCTGGAGCGTGGCTCTCTCAGGCAAATGGCGATCCGCCCAGCCATAGGCGGTGCGCAACGTGTAAGACATCGGTTTGTCGCTGTTCAGCTGGATCGGCAGCGTGGGAAATTGCGGGGGGCGGATGAGGCGCATGCCAACCAGATCCCACAGCGTGCCGAGCAGGCCCAGTGCCAGCAGGATGGTCGCCAGCCAACCCAATTGACGGCGCGTATCGATCGTCTGCGCCGCCGCCATCGTCGCCAGCATCAGCGGCACGATCATAAACAGCACCGACCGCCAACCCAGATCATTGTTGATGATGGTGGATCGCAGGAAACTGGACACGAAGAAGGACAGGATAGCGCTCCAGAGCAGCAACTGGCGGACGACGCGGCCTTCCTCGCTCCATTGTTGACGTTGCTGGTAAAAGGCGCGCGCACCGAGGCACAGGACGCCAAACTCCGCCGCATAGTTGAGCGGCAGGAGGATGAAGCTCCACAACTGCCCATGCGGATTGTTCTGCGCGAACAGGATGGTGAAGGGGCGGACCTGAAAGCCGATCGGAAAAACATCCGGTGCGCGGCCTTGAAGCAGGTCGCGCAGTTGGGGGATGGAAAGCAGCAGCGCGATCAAGCCCGCCACCAGCAGCGAAGCGTCCCGGCGCGTCAGGCGCATGACCCCCCAGACGATGAGCAGCGGCGCTATGGTGACGGCGATCCAGACCGATGCGCCGAAGAGGGTGGCAAACGCCGCGCCTGCGGCGGCCACGAGCACCCATCGCGCATGGCCTGCGGTGACGCTCGTTCGCGCGCAGAGCAGCATGCCGGTCCATGCTGCGATCACGGCCATGACATAATGCGGCACCCACAGGGTGGAGGTGCCGAGCATCCGGATTTCCGTATTCCAGCTATCGATTTCCGGCTCTATCCGATGGACCACCAGATAGCGCATCAGCATGAAAAGAAGGTCGGTTCCCGCGACGAAGCAGAGGAGTATGGCGAGCAGCAGCACGCGTCTTTCGCGGCCAGCGCGGATCAATCCCGCCTCTGCCGCGATGCGCCAGAGCAAGGCGACGACGGCAAAGCCGGTCCAGTAGGCGGTCGCGGCAAAGGCCATCGTCGGTGGGACCTGAAAGCCGCTGATCCAGCGGATCGCGGCAGGCCAGACATAGAAATAATGATAATAGCCCGCGATCCCGTCTCGCGCGAAGAAGGGGTCGGTGAAGGGGATGCCTTGGCGGGCGATCTGTTCGACCACGGCGGCATGCTTGACCATATCGTAGATGATCAGGCTTTCGTACAGGCGGCCATCGAGGTCGAAATCGGCCATCGCCCAGGCCGTGATCACCCACCAGATGATCGCGATCATTAGAAAGAGACAAACCGACAGGTCGCGTGGGCGGCCTCTCAAGAGCGGCATACCCCATAGCGCCAGCAGACCGTTCAACAGCAGCATGCCGGGCATGCCCATCGCGCGGATGGCCAACGTATCGAACACAGGAAGGATCGCAACGCCAAGGATGATGCCCCAGCCGATCCGCTGCCAGTAACCCGGCATGTCCAGGCCGAAGCGGGAGAGCAGTCGATAGAGTCCCAGTCCGGGAACGAGCAGCAGCAGCGGCGCGACGCATGTCGCCAGCACCAAACCGCCAATATCTTGGGTGAAATAGAACACGCACACTCCCCGAACCGACCCCCGTTTACGGCGTCACGGTTAAGGAGCTGCTAACCAAAGAAAGCCGCGCTCCTCCGGGAACGCGGCTTTCCTTTAATCGTGTCGATGGTTGAGGTGGGTGCCTCAGCCAGCCTTTTCGGCGAGGACCGTCAGGCCCTTTTCGTTGACCTCGGCAAAGCCGCCTTCGACCGGGATCACCTCGGGCGCGGCGCCTGCCGACGCGAAGACCTGGATCGCGCCATCACGGATGGTCGACATGAAAGGCGCATGTCCTTCCAGCACGCCGAAGTCGCCTTCGGTGCCGGGAACGACGACCTGATAGACCTCTTGCGTGCGGACCAGCTTTTCCGGGGTCACGAGTTCGAAATGCAGTGCCATCTCTTTATCCTCAAACCCCTCTCCGATCAGGAGAGGGAGGGTGAGGGCTGCGATCCGCTCGCCCTCATCCAACTTCGACTAGCCAGCACGCCGGCAAGTCTGCCTATCCTTCTCCTGCAAGGAGAAGGATGTATCCTTACGCCGCTTCGGCAGCCAGCTTCTTCGCCTTCTCGACCGCCTCGTCGATGCCGCCGACCATGTAGAAGGCGTTTTCGGGCAGATGGTCATATTCGCCGTCAACCACCGCCTTGAACGAGCGGACGGTGTCTTCAATCTGGACGAACTTGCCCGAGATGCCGGTGAAGACTTCGGCAACGTGGAAGGGCTGCGACAGGAACTTCTGGATCTTGCGCGCACGGGCCACGGTCAGCTTATCTTCTTCGCTGAGTTCGTCCATGCCCAGGATCGCGATGATGTCCTGAAGCGACTTGTACTTCTGGAGGATCGACTGAACCGCGCGGGCGGTGTCATAATGTTCCTGGCCCACGGTGCGCGGCTCCAGCACGCGGCTGGTCGAATCGAGCGGATCGACCGCCGGATAGATGCCGAGTTCGGAGATGGCGCGGTTGAGAACGGTGGTGGCGTCCAAGTGCGCGAACGAGGTCGCAGGCGCCGGATCGGTCAAATCGTCCGCAGGGACGTAAACAGCCTGCACCGAGGTGATCGACCCCTTGTTGGTGGAAGTGATGCGTTCCTGAAGCGCGCCCATGTCGGTCGACAGGGTCGGCTGATAGCCCACGGCAGAAGGAATACGGCCGAGCAGCGCCGACACTTCCGCGCCCGCCTGCGTGAAGCGGAAGATGTTGTCGACGAAGAACAGCACGTCCTGATTTTCGACGTCGCGGAAATATTCGGCGATCGTCAGACCCGAAAGGGCGACGCGTGCGCGCGCGCCCGGCGGTTCGTTCATCTGGCCATAGACCAGCGCGACCTTCGATCCTTCGCTGATCGCGTTGCCATCGGCGTCCTTGGCGATGACGCCCGCGTCGAGGAATTCGTGGTAGAGGTCGTTGCCCTCGCGGGTACGCTCACCCACGCCCGCGAACACCGAGGTGCCGCCATGGCCCTTCGCGATGTTGTTGATCAGTTCCTGAATGAGAACCGTCTTGCCGACGCCTGCGCCGCCGAACAGGCCGATCTTGCCGCCCTTGGCATAGGGGGCGAGCAGGTCGATGACCTTGATGCCGGTGACGAGGATCGAGCTTTCGGTCGATTGATCGACGAATTCGGGAGCCTTGGCATGGATTGGCGACTTGAGGTCGGTCGCGACCGGGCCGCGCTCGTCGATCGGTTCGCCGACGACGTTGAGGATGCGGCCGAGCGTCGCGGGACCGACGGGAACGCTGATCTGCGCGCCGGTGTCGGTGACTTCCTGACCGCGGGTCAGGCCGTCGGTCGAGTCCATCGCGATGGTGCGGACGGTGTTTTCACCCAGATGCTGGGCGACTTCCAGCACCAGGCGCTGGCCGTTGTTGCTGGTTTCCAGCGCCGAAAGGATTGCCGGGAGCGCATCAGGGAAGGTCACGTCGACGACGGCGCCGATGACCTGCGAAATGCGGCCTACATTGTTGGTGGTTGCCATGACTGATGTCCTTGCCTGCACTTAAAGGGCTTCGGCGCCCGAGATGATTTCGACGAGTTCGGTGGTGATCGCGGCCTGGCGGCTGCGGTTGTACTGGATGTTGAGCTTGTTGATCAGGTCGCCCGCGTTGCGCGTCGCATTGTCCATGGCGGTCATCGACGCGCCCTGTTCCGACGCGTTGTTTTCGAGCAGCGCCTTGAACAGCTGGATCGAGATGTTGCGCGGCAGCAGGTCGTCGAGGATCGCTTCCTCGCTCGGTTCATATTCAACCGTCGCGGGGATCGCGTTGCGGTCCGCGTCGGCAGGGATCTTCACCGGGATGATCTGCTGCTCGGTCGGGATCTGCGCCAGCGCCGACTTGAAGCGCGAGTAGAAGAGGTGCGCGACATCGAACTTGCCGTCGAGGAACATGGTCGACAGTTCCTGCGCGATCGCCTGCGCCTGCGAGAAACCGGGTTCCTTGACGCCGGTCGTATCATACTGCGCGACGATCTTGCCGGGATAGGTGCGGTTGATGACCGGGCGACCCTTGCGCCCGATCAGGTAGAATTGCACCGTCTTGCCATCCAGCTCCAGCTCGCGCGCCTTGGCGAGCGCGGCCTTCACGATATTGGCGTTGAACGCACCGGCAAGGCCACGGTCGGAGTTGGCGACGACCAGCAGATGCACCTGATCCTTGCCTGTACCGGCCAGCAGCGGCGAGGCGCCTTCGCCCGATCCGCCCGCGATCTTGGTCGCAAGGCTGGCGACGACGGCTTCGAGGCGCTCGCTATAGGGGCGCGCGGCTTCGGCTGCGGCCTGCGCCTTGCGCAGCTTCGCGGCGGCGACCATCTGCTTCGCCTTGGTGATCTTTTGCGTGGACTTCACCGAGTCCCGGCGAAGCTTAAGTTCCTTGAGGCTGGGCATATCCTACCTACTTCAACCTTTTCCGTCATTCCCGCGCAGGCGGGAATCTATCTCCGGACCGTGCCCCAAGAACGAAGCTTGGGAGATGGATCCCCGCGTTGACCTGAAGGTCGCCCTTCGGGTCGCGGGGACGACGGCGTTTTTATCGTCTTGTTACGCGAACGTCTTGCCGAAGCTGTCGAGCGCGGCCTTGAGCTTGGACTTGGCGTCGTCGCCCAGATCCTTGCTGTCGCGGATCGCGGTCAGCACTTCCGGGTGATCGTGGCGCAGATAGGCCAGCATCATTTCCTCATAGCGGTTGACGTCCTTGACCGGGATCGCGTCGAGATAGCCGTTGGTGCCGGCGAAGATCGATGCGGTCTGTTCTTCGAAGGGCAGGGGCGAGAATTGCGCCTGCTTCAGCAGTTCGGTGAGGCGCGCGCCACGGTTCAGCAACTTCTGCGTGGAGGCGTCGAGGTCAGACCCGAACTGGGCGAAGGCCGCCATTTCGCGATACTGCGCCAGCTCCAGCTTGATCGAGCCGGACACCTTCTTCATCGCCTTGGTCTGCGCGGCGGAACCGACGCGCGACACCGAAAGGCCCACGTTGATGGCCGGACGGATGCCCTGATAGAAGAGGTTGGTTTCGAGGAAGATCTGGCCGTCGGTGATCGAGATCACGTTGGTCGGGATGTAGGCCGACACGTCGCCCGCTTGCGTCTCGATGATCGGCAGCGCCGTCAGCGAACCCGCGCCGTTGGCGTCGTTCATCTTGGCCGCACGCTCAAGCAGGCGGCTGTGCAGATAGAAGACGTCGCCGGGATAGGCTTCGCGGCCCGGAGGGCGACGCAGCAGCAGCGACATTTGGCGATAGGCGACGGCCTGCTTCGAGAGGTCGTCATAAACGATCACGGCGTGCATGCCGTTGTCGCGGAAGAATTCGCCCATCGTGACGCCGGTGTAGGGTGCCAGATACTGGAGCGGGGCGGGTTCCGAAGCCGTCGCAGCGACGACGATCGAATATTCCATCGCGCCATTTTCTTCGAGCTGCTTGACGATCTGCGCGACGGTCGAACGCTTCTGGCCGACGGCGACGTAGATGCAGTAGAGCTTCTTGCTCTCGTCGTCGCCCGCGTTGATGCCCTTCTGGTTGATGAAGGTATCGATCGCTACGGCGGTCTTGCCGGTCTGGCGGTCGCCGATGATGAGTTCGCGCTGGCCACGGCCGACGGGGACGAGGGCGTCGATGGCTTTCAGGCCGGTCTGCACGGGTTCATGCACCGACTTGCGGGGGATGATGCCCGGCGCCTTCACTTCGACGCGCTTGCGCTCGGTGTACTGGATCGGACCTTTGCCGTCGATCGGGTTCCCAAGGCCATCGACCACGCGGCCGAGCAGGCCCTTGCCGACGGGCACGTCGACGATGGTGCCGGTGCGCTTGACGGTGTCGCCTTCCTTGATCTCGGCGTCCGAGCCGAAGATCACGACACCGACATTGTCGGCTTCCAGGTTGAGCGCCATGCCCTGCACGCCGTTGGCGAACTCGACCATTTCACCGGCCTGGACATTGTCGAGGCCGTGGACGCGGGCAATGCCATCGCCCACCGTCAGCACGGAACCGACTTCGCTAACCTGCGCTTCGGTGCCGAAATTGGCGATCTGGTCCTTGATGACCTTCGAAATTTCTGCGGCGTTGATATCCATGTTCAGCCTTTCATCGCCATGGCGAGACTATTCAAACGGGTACGGATGGAGCTGTCGATCATCTGGCTGCCGATCTTGACGACCAGCCCGCCCAGGATCGCGGGATCGACCTTCGCATCGATCGATACGTCACGGCCGACGCGGGCGCGCAGGTTGCGGGCCAGCGCCTCGACCTGTTCGCCGTTCAGCGGATGCGCGCTCGTCACTTCGGCGCGGGTTTCGCCCTTGTGATTCGACAGCAGCGTTTCGTAAGCGCGGATGATCGCGGGCAGGGCGGAAAGGCGACGGTTCTGGGCCAGCACGCCAAGGAATTTCGTCGTCAGCCCGTCGGTCCCCATGGAGGATGCGACCGCGCCGATCGTCTTACCGGCTGCATCGCGGCTCAGGATCGGGCTGCTGATCAGGCCCTTGAAATCAGGGGATTGCGCGATGGCTGCCTTCAGCGCGGCAAGGCTGCCCGCCACGGTGTCGAGCGCGTTCGCGTCGCGCGCCAGATCGAACAGCGCCACTGCGTAGCGTCCGCTGAGGCTGGCCTGTATGCCGCCGGTAGTCTCCACGCGCTTACCGTCCTCCACTAGATTTGCCGGTCATGCAAAAAGAGAAGGGGATCAGTATTGCCGGTCCCCTGTCGAGGGGCCGGTTAGCAGCGCGATTATGACTATGCAAGTCATCGAGCAAGATTCAGCGTCGCGCGGGAAATACAGGCTATTTGCCTGAGTTTTTCTGTCTGCCGTGCCAATCGTCAGGGTGCCGGCTCAACCAGCGCGAGCCGCCCTTTCTGGCAATGATAGACGATCCGCTCATTGGGTTGTGCAGCCACCAATGTCGCAACGCCCGACTGGAGCGCTGCAATACGGGCGAGGAGATCGGGGTCGGTGCCACAGCCCTTGATCGGCTTGTCCTTCGTCAGCGCGCGTGCCTTTTCCATCACGTCCGCGTCGGGCAGCCAGCGCTGGACGCGCAACATACCCGTCGCCGGATCGAAGCTGCTGCTGGTAACGTAATTGCCTTCATCGGGGACCTGGGTCCGATCCCATCGCGTACCCGCCGAAACATATTGTGTCTCGCCATTGACGCATCCACCCTCGGCCCAGTTGAACGGCACATCGTTGGCGGGGGAGACGGTGAGGCGGCTGCGCCCTGTATCGATTCGGCAAATATTGTCGCCCGCCCACGCGAACGCGCCGTTGGTCGTGACGCCGGAGGATTGCGCCTGCTTCACGCGATCGTCGATGCTGGCGAAGCTCGGCTTGAAGATGAAAAGGCCGAGCGCCGCGAGCAAGGCAACGCCACCGCCCGCCATGAAGTAGGTCGCCTGCCGCTCTTTCTTCTGCGTGTAGAAAAGGCCACCCGCACCAAGTCCCAGCACCGCGATCGCGAGCAGCACTGCCGCACCCGCCATCGCATTTTCGCGCGCGGCGATCACGTCGCGTTCGGCGGTGTCGCGGGCGCGATTTAGTGCGTCCGCCTGCGCCTGCGCGC
>CAJYHD010000778.1 GCA_913773715.1 uncultured Sphingobium sp. | reverse complement strand
CATGACGGAGGCATGACAATGCGTGGACCCATCATGCGGTTCTTCCTGAACGAGGACATCAATTTCCTCGTCACCAACCGCCTGCCCCGACGCTTCGCGACGAAGCTGGTCGGGCGGATCGCGCGGAGCGAGCATCCGCTGATCGCCCGGCCCAGCCTGGGCTTGTGGAAATTCTTCGCAGGCGTGGACCTGTCCGACGCACGCACGACGCGCTTCAAATCCTTGCGCGACGGTTTCGTGCGACCGTTGCGCGACGGTGCACGGGCGTTCGACAGCGATCCCGACACGATCGCCAGCCCGTGCGACGCGCTGGTCGGAGCGCATGGCCGGATCGAGGACGACCGGCTCTATCAGGTGAAGGGCTTCCCCTATACGCTGGGCGACCTGATCCCCGATCGCGACCTGGTCGAGCGGTTCCGCGACGGATCGTTCCTGACGCTGCGGCTGACGGCGGGCATGTATCACCGCTTCCACGCACCAACGGATATCGTGGTGCAGGGCGTGACCTATCTGTCGGGCGACTGTTGGAACGTGAATCCGATCGCGCTGAAACGGGTCGAGCGCCTCTTCTGCCGCAACGAGCGCGCCGTCATCGAGGCGTGCACGCTGATGTCGGGCCAGCCGCTGTTGATCGTGCCGGTCGCCGCGATCCTGGTGGCGAGCATCCGGCTCCATTGCCTGGACACCGTCGAGACGCTGCGCGAGCATGGCCCCGGCCGCACGGCCTGTTCGGCGCGCATCGGCAAGGGCGAGGAAATGGGCTGGTTCGAGCATGGCTCGACCATCATCCTGTTCCTGCCCAAGGGGATGGCCCTGGCCGACACGCTGGTCGAAGGACAGGCGATCCGCGCGGGCGAGGTGGTCGCGCGGGTCTGACGAAGGCGCTGTGCCCCGCCCAAGTCTCGGATCGGCCTGATCCTGTCACGGGAGCGCGCGGCATCGGATGGGAAGACGCGCGCAAGCCAATGCTACCCGCCCGAAACCGGACCTCGACCTTTGCCGGGATGAACCGAAAAGGAGGAGTGGAGGTGGACCTTCCACTCCCCCCTGAACGACGATCAGAACTCCGACCAGTCGCCGTCGTCGATTGCGACCGCCGTTGCGGCACTGGACGCACGAGCGACACGGGGAGCGGCGGCGATGCGCGGGGTCGCCTGCGCCACACGCGCCTGGAGCTGATGGACCGGCGAGCGATGGACGACGGGCGCAGGAGCCCGCGCGACCATGCCGCCGTCGACCAACCGGAAGCGGCTGACCTCGCGCGTCATGTTGCCGGTTTCCTCGGACAGGCTGCGTGCGGCGGCGGTGGCCTGTTCGACCATGGCCGCATTCTGCTGGGTCACGCCGTCCATCTCGGCCACGGCGGTATTGACCTGCTGCAGCCCGGTCGCCTGCTGCGCTGCCGCCGAGGCGATGTCGGAGACCAGCGCGTTGATCTCGCCGATCCGGCCGGTGATGCGGGTCAGCGCATTGCCCGCCTGCGCCACCAGCTGCACCCCGGTATCGACCTGCTGGCTGGACGCGGTGATCCGTTCCTTGACGTCCTTGGCCGCGTCCGCCGAACGCTGCGCCAGCGCACGCACCTCGGAGGCGACCACCGCAAAGCCCTTGCCCGCATCGCCCGCACGCGCCGCCTCGACACCGGCGTTCAGCGCCAGCAGATTCGTCTGGAAGGCGATGCCGTCGATCACCGCGATGATCTCGCTGATCTCATGCGAGGAGCGTTCGATCCCATGCATCGCCTCGACGGCCTTGCGCACGACCTCGGTCGACTGGTCGGCATCGGTGCGGGTTTCGGTGACCGCCTGATTGGCGCGCTTGGCATTTTCCGCCGTTTCGCGAACCGTCTCGGTGATCTCGTGCATCGCCGCGGCGGTTTCCTCCAGGCTGGCCGCCTGCTGCTCGGTCCGGTGCGACAGGTCGTCCGACGCCTCGCGGATATCGGCGGCGCCGTTGGTGATCCCTTGCGCGCTGGCGTTCACCGCGGCCAGCGTGGCGGAGACCGAGTCCATCGCATGGTTGAAGTCCTGCTTCAGCTTTTCGAACGGGCCGGTCAGGTCCGCGTCGATCCGCCTGGTCAGGTCGCCCTGCGCCAGCGCATCGAGGCCGGAGCCGATGCTGCTGACGATCAGGTCGGTCTGTTCGGCCTTGGCGCGTTCGGCCCCGACAAGCTGATCGCGGAACGCCACCATCGCCTCGGCCAGTTGGCCCACTTCGTCCCGGCGCGGCGCGATATCGAGCTGGGCGTTCAGGTCGCCCCCGGCCAGCCGTCGCATGGCCCCCGTCATCGCTGCCAGCGGATTGGCGATGCCCCGGATCAGCGTCATCAGCAGATACGCCGTCAGCCCGAGCACCAACACGGAAATCGCGATCGAGATATTGCGCGACCAGATATAGTCCTGGGTCGCTTCGTTCATTTCCTTGTCCATCAGGGCGACCTGAATATCGCTCATGACGGCGGCGTCCTTGTTGGCGATGTCGAAGGTGCGCTTGCTGGCCCGAAAACTGGCCAGCGCCTGGTCATTCGCATTCCGGATGCCCAGATCGACCGTCTTCCGGGACAGCTGCTCATACATGTCCCAATGTTCGCGGAACAGCCGGAACTGCGCGATCGATTTGGGAGATCTCAGACTGCGATCGAGAAAGGCCTCGTTCCGCGCAATCACCTGCGCCCGGTCTTTCCAATCCCGCAGCGCACTGGCGATCTGGTCGGCCTCCGTCATAAGAACGATAGAGGCCTCATAGGCCCGATAATCGGATGTCGCAGTGTTGATGAGCGAAATCGCGACCATTTTATCGCGGCGGCTGCGCCCCAAATTCTCGGCCGCGCTGTTCAGATGCTGCTGACTCATGATCGACAGCACCATCGTGACGACCAAGGCGACGGCAAGAATCCCGAACGCCACGAATAACTTGTTGCTGATTTTCAGATTCTTCATCGTCCACCACCCGCGATCTGGGAGGACTATCGCAGAAACCTCTTAAGATCGCGTTCAATGGCCTGATTGTCGTTTGACTTGTCGAAAGATCGTTTCGGCATCGGCATGTCGGCCAGTCTATGGCACGGACGATACAGGTGTTGGGTCTCGGCATTCGCTGCCGTTCCTTCCACACACATTGTCAAAGATGTGGTGGAATGCCTATTTGTGAGAAGCGCGGTCGGCGAATGCAATACCACTGCCTTTCAGCACTACACGAACATGGCAGGGCATAGCCGGAATATGTTTGAGCAGGGCCCGCGCCACGATCATCTTGCCGCCTTCTCGATGCAGTTCGGCGAACGAGTACTCACTACCTTTGATCGATTGCAACGAACCGGCGCAGCTTGCCCTCGGCGGTGTCGATGTAAAGGCAGTCGATCAGGTGGGTCTTGAACTTGCGCTTCTGGGCCGTCCACCCAGCCACTCCGGGCAACTGGCGGATGCCGTGTTGCCGAAGGCAGCGGTGACAGCCTCATTCTCAGGGCTGAGACGGAACACCGGAACGGGCTTTGGTCGTTGCGGACGTCAATCATACCGTCGTTGTGGTCCTACGCCGGCAGCGAAAGCTCCAGGGCCTCTCCGCCGCATCCCGGCTGAACCGCCGCTTCATCATGACAGGCGGCATCAAGACAGGCAGACGCCCTGATGCCGCTCTGCCCCCCTTACAGCCGTGCGCGCAGAGAGAAAGCGAAGTTGCGAGAGAAATACTTCACGTCCTGCGGCGTGTCATAGGTTCCCCAGTAGCTGCGATCGCCGCTACGTGTGAGGTTCGAGGCTTCGATACCGACCGTCAAATTCTTCGTGACATCATAGTTGATCGCCGCATCCAGCCGTTCCACCGGATCTAGAAACAGGTTGTTATAGGGGTTCCAGGCATCCAGCCAGAGTTGCCGCCGTGAACGCCAATTATAGGCGACACGAACGTTCAATCCCGCACGCTCAAAAAAGCCGGTAAGATTGTATACATATTTCGACACATACAGCATTGGACCGAATACGAAGATGGTGTTGCCCTTTTCGTCCGTACTGGGATTGGCCTGCCGGGTCAGGTTGAGTGTGCCGTTCACCGATCCACCGAAGGATTTCAAAAATCCCGGCAGGAAGGTGAAGAAGGTCGTCAGCTGCCCCTCGATACCGCGATGGCGGCCAATCCCCAGATTATAGGGCCGCGTGATCTTGATCGGGATACCGGGATTGTCGGGCAGCAATTCGGGAAGCGTATTGTTCGCGATCAGCCCATTCTGGTTCCACTGCCAGACGGCAATGCTGGCCGAACCCGTCGTACCGAAATACCATTCCAGCGAAGCGTCATATTTGCTGAGGCTCACCGGCCGGAGTTGCGGATTGCCGCCCCAGCCAGTCGCATTGCCCGGATCCTGCAAGTTCAGGCTCAACACCGGATTGATCTGGTTGGCGGTCGGACGCCCGACTTCATAGGTGTAGGACGCACGCAGTTGCAGCTTCGGTGTGAAATGCATGATGGCGTTGACGCTTGGCAGGATGTCCAGCGTGTTGCCCTTTGGCGTGAAAAACGTGTCAGTCTTGACCAGCGTCTTCAGACCATCGGCATTGGTCACGAATTCCTCCACATGG
>CAJYHD010000777.1 GCA_913773715.1 uncultured Sphingobium sp. | reverse complement strand
TCGCTGATTTATGGCGACACGCAATGGTTCAAGGCGAGCCATGGCGCGGAAATCGTCTGCAACCCGCGGCATACCAGCTTCTGCACCTTCGCGCTCGACCAGCCCGACATCCTGGAGATTTGCGATCCGCGCGCCGATCCGCGTGTGGCCCATTTGCCGGTGGTGAGCGATGCCCCCTTTATTCGCTACTATATCGGCGTGCCGCTCCGGGTGACCGGGGGTATCGATGTCGGTGCTCTCTGCATCCTGGATACGCGGCAACGCCATCCCGCTTCGCCCGATCAGAAAGCCTATCTTACCGCGCTGGCACGACAGGCGTCGGCAGCGCTGGAGGGACGGGCGGACCTGATCCAGATGGGCGGACGCGCATGATCGACGTCGTCCTGTGCCTGACACAAGAGCATGACCTTAACTTGGTCGCGTTGGCGCTCGTCATCTGCCTGACGGGCTCGCTTGCGACTGTCCAGCTGTTCAGTCGCGTTCAGGCCTCCCTTGGCTATCGCCGTTTCGGCTGGATCATCCTGGGAGCGGTGGGCGCGGGGACGATGGTCTGGGCCACGCATTTCGTGGCGATGATGGCGTTCCGGACGACCGCGCCCGTCATCCTGGATCCGGTCCTGACGCTTGTCTCGCTGCTCGCGGTGATCGGGATCACCGTTCCCGGCATGGCGCTGGCGGCGGGGGGACGACGCTGGTCGGGTGCGGCCGGCGGCGGCGTGATCGGCCTGGGGATCGCGGTCATGCATTATGTCGGCATGGCGGCATACCGCGTCGACGGCATCGTGACCTGGAAACTGCCCTACGTCGCTGGCTCCATCCTGCTGTCGATCGGCTTGTCCGCCATCGCCTTTCATGTGCTGAACGCCTGTGACCGCTGGCGGACGACCAGTGCCGTGGCGTGGTTGAGCGTCGCGGTCGTGGCGCTGCATTTCACGGGCATGGCGGCGATGAAGATCGCCGTCCTGAAGCTCGGTCACGGCCTGTCGGGCATGACCATCGTGACGCTGGCCACGACGACGACGGTCGCGACGCTCATCATCGTCGGTTGTGCCGCGATCAGCGCACTGATTGACGGACATACCCAGTCCGAAACCTATCGGCGGCTGCGACACATGGCGCTGCACGACAGCCTCACCGACTTGCCCAACCGGATCGCCTTTATCGAGGAGTTGGAGGCGCGTTTCGCAATCCGTGGCGGCTATCGGCGCATGGCCGTCATCATGATGGATCTGTCGCGGTTCAAGGTGGTCAACGACACCTATGGCCATCAGGCGGGCGACCAGTTGCTGGCCGCCCTGGCGGCGCGGCTATCGAGTATCCTGCGGCCCGGCGAATGCGTCGCGCGCTTGGGCGGCGACGAGTTCTCGGCGGTCGTGTCCTATGACGACCCGGCCGAGTTGCTGGATTTTCTGAACCGGCTGACCACCGCCTCGGAAGCACCGTTCCTGTTCGATCGCTTCACCGCCTCGATCGGCGCGAATATCGGCGTGGCGCTGGCGATGCGGGACGGCTTCGACCCGGATGCGCTTCTCGCCAAGGCGGACCTGGCCATGTACCGGGCCAAATCGGCCCATTCCAAGGCGCCCTGTTTCTACGACGCCCAGATGGACGACGCCGTGCGCGAGCGACGCGAACTGGTCGCCGATCTTCGCCGGGCGCTGGAGGCCGGGGCGTTCGAGCTGCATTATCAGGTGCAGGCGTCCATGCCGACGGGCGAAATCTGCGGTTACGAAGCGCTGATCCGCTGGAATGACCCCGTCCGGGGCATGATCCCGCCCGCCCGTTTCATCCCGCTGGCCGAAAAGAGCGGGGATATCGTACCGCTCAGCAACTGGATTCTGCGCCGAGCCTGTGGCGAGGCCGCGCGCTGGGCGGAACCGTATCCGGTTTCGGTGAACCTGTCCCCCATGCATCTTTCCGACCGTGGTCTGGTCGAAACCGTTCGTTCGGTTCTGGCGGAAAGCGGCCTGCCGCCCGAGCGGCTGATGCTGGAGTTGACCGAGAGCGCGATCATCCACGACAAGGATTTCGCGTTGGAGCAGTTGAGGGCGCTCAAGGCGATGGGCATCGCCATCGCGCTGGATGATTTCGGAGTGGGTTATTCCTCGCTGGAGGTATTGCGGTCCTTCCCGTTCGACCGGATCAAACTGGATGCCTCGTTCGTCTCGGAGATTGAGCATGACGCGCAAGCCGTTTCGATCCTGCGGTCGGTGGCCGCGCTGGGCGTGACGCTGAACATGCCGGTGCTGGCCGAAGGGGTCGAAGAGCCTGCCCAGCTTGCCATCGTCACCCGTGAGGGCTGCGTCGCGGTGCAGGGATATCTGACCGGCCGGCCGTCGCGCACCCTGGCCGATCCCGACGAGGTTCGACGCGTGGCGGCGCTGCGCCCGCAGATGGTGGGGGTCGAAGCCGTCGCCTGACGCCGCCTGCAAGTCGTGCGCGAGGTTCACGGAGCGAGGGCGCACCCTTGGCGGGGGAACGGATCGGGAGCAGGGCCATTGGGAAGGGCAAGGCGGTGCTTCGACACGGCCTTCGGTGCCGGTGCGAACGACAAGGGGTGCAGGTGAAGGCGGTGGGCTGCAACGGAACAGGCGGAGGCGCCCGTGGCATTGTCTTGATGGGCGTCAGCGGCACGGGCAAGACCACCCTGTCCCGGCGGCTCGGCGCGCAGCTCGATTGCCCGGTGCTGGAGGGTGATGCGTTTCACTCGGCAGCGAATGTCGCGAAGATGCGGGATGGTCGTGCTCTTACCGATGCGGATCGCTGGCCCTGGCTGGATCGGCTCGGCGTGGCGATCGGCGAAACCGCAAAGAAGGGCGGAACGGCCGTCGCCGCCTGTTCCGCGCTTCGCCGGGCGTATCGCGAGCGCCTGCGGGCAGCAGCGGGCGTGCCACTATACTTCGTCTTCCTCGACACCGATGCCCAGGAAATTGCCAGACGGATGAGCGGTCGCAAGGACCATTATATGCCGCCCAGCCTGCTCGGCAGTCAGTTGGCGACGCTGGAGCGACCGGCGGCGGACGAATGTGCATTGACCCTGGATGCCGGATTGCCGCCCGAGGCGCTGGTCGCCCAGACGCTCGCCTGGGTGCAGCGCGACTGATACGCTTATGGCATCGGCGGTTTGGGCGCCTGCGACAAATGCCAGCGCCTTGCGCACGATGGTCGCGACCGTCGCCTACCCCGTTGAACCGCAAAGCAACGCTCGCTCAGGCGAGCTTGATGGAATTCGACGGCGTCTCGCTGTCAGGGGCCTTCGCAGACCGCCTCTGCATGGAGCGTAATGGCTTCACAGAGCCGGTGCGTTGCGAGAATGGTATCAACATCGGTGGCGCGACCTTCCTCCACTCCCGTGAGGAAATCGCGGCACATCGCCTCGAAGCCCCGCTGCTGGCCGACCGTCGTCCAGTCCCCGCGACGCTGATGATATTCGCGACCGTCTTTGCGGATGTTCTCGGCCATATTCAGTACGGAATGGCGAAGGCCATGTCCGATCACGTCGAGACGTTCCTCGTTCAGACCGCTGTCGCGGTGCATCATGCCGATGGCGGTAAAGCCCGTGCCCGCCAGCGTCAGCGTGACCGAGATCAATAGGCCCTGATCGACGCGTGTTTCGATGCTGTGCCGCAAGACGGGGCCGGGGGCCAGGAACAGCAGCGTGTCGACGACATGAATGAAGTCGTCGAAGATCACGCGGCGGGGTGCGTCGGGCTGGCGATGGCGATGCTTCTCCATCACGATCAGGTCGGCCTCGATACCCTTCAATGCGACATGGCTTGGGGCGAAACGGCGATTGAACCCGACCGTCAACAGCGTTTCCTGCCGCCTCGCCAAAGCGAGCAGTCGTTCGACGTCGGCCAGATTATCGGCCAGCGGTTTGTCGACGAAGGTCGGGATATGTCGGTCGAGAAAGGTCTCGACCAGTGCGGGATGGGCGTCGGTCGCGGCATGGACGAAGGCGGCGTCAAACCGCCCGGCGCTCAGAGCATCGTCGACGCTGGAATGAAGACCCGCCACCCGAAAGCTGCGCCCCGCCTGTTCCAAGACCTGCGCGTTGCGGGTCGCGAGATGCAGTTCCACGTCGGGCAGCGCGGACAGGACCGGCAGATAGGCCTTGTGCGCGATATCGCCCAATCCCGTCACCAACAGCCGCATGATCCTCTCCAGATAGTTCCGACACCGCCCATAGAGCGGCTGCGGTCTATTGCGCCACCGGCCACCCGTCCGTCGTCCAGCCCAGCCGCTGGATCTGGAGCGTCGGGATGCCGTTCCGCTGCGTGTCATAGGCGTGATAGACGATATAGTCGCCATCCGTCTGCTGAAGCACGGCGACGCCCCCGCGTCCCACGAAGCGGCTGCCGTCGCCCTGGCCGTTGATCAGCACGACCGTCCCACCGCCTTTCAGCATCGCCTTGCCGTCGCGGTCGACATAGGGGCCGTCCGGCGCGGAGGAGCGGCCCACCACCGTGTAATAGGTGCTCTTGGCCCCTTGGCAGCAGGCGTCGAACGACGCGAACAGATAATAAAAATCGCCGTGCCGGATGATGTACGGCCCCTCGATCGCGTCAGGCGCTGGACGCTCGGCCAGCGAGCGCGGCGCGGCGTCGCCCGCCAGCCGCAGGCCGGTCGCCGGGTCGAGGCGGATCAGCTTGATCCCCGACCAGTAGCTGCCGAAGACCATCCAATAGCGGCCATCCGCATCGACGAAGGCCATCGGATCGATCGCGTTGAAATTGTCGCTGGTCTGCGACTGGATCACCGGCCCCTGGTCGACCCAATTGGCCACCGGGGCGTTCGGGTCGATCCTGGTCGCGGTCGCCAGACCGATTGCCGACTGGTTCTTCCCGAAGGTCGAGATCGAATAATAGAGGCGGTACTGGCCATTGACCTTCGAAATGTCGGGCGCCCACATGCCCGTCGCGCCCGGCACGGCGGTCGTCGCCCAGGCGGGCAGGGCAGTGTAGCTGCCGCCGTGCAGCGTCCAGTCCTTGAGATCGGTCGAGGTGCGTAGTCCGAGCAGCCCCTCAACATCACCTGCGTTGCCGGTGGTGAACAGATAGTAGGTATTGCCGTCCTTCAGGATCGCCGGGTCGTGCACCGCGCTGATGTTTCCCGACAGGGCGAGCGGGCCGCTGGTGGCAGTGGCGCTGGGCGAGGGCGTCGGCGACGGGGTGGGGGTCGGCGTCGGCCCCGACACGGTCGAGACGGCGGGCGAGGCGGACAGATCGCCGTCGCCCGAGCCGCAGGACGAGGCAAGGAGAAGCACGAGGATCGGGACGATGCGTTTCACGGGCGAAATCCTTCCCAAAGGTCGCGGGCGGGCTCCATGGCCCGCCCGTCATCATGTCACTTGAAGCTGTAGCGTGCGCCGATCGCGAAGGTCCGCGGGATCAGCACCGTGCCCAGATTGTAGCGATC
>CAJYHD010000776.1 GCA_913773715.1 uncultured Sphingobium sp. | reverse complement strand
CAACAGCAGGTATGGCACGATCAGCGACCATTCCTCGTCGTTGATGTCAGACGGATACGGCTTGCGGCAAACACTCATCCAAAATCGGATGAATCAGCCGATCCTCCAAGTCCATAACAGCCTCTAGGCGGCTCGGGGCGATCGTGGCTGGTAAATGCGTCAACGGATAGTGACCCACACTGTTGGATGATGGATAGAATTCGTCTATGGCTATCGAGTGAATCTTGCCCCGATCATAGCCACCTCGATCGGAATCATGCTGTACAGAGGCGTATTGGTTCCGGCTCTCGGCAAGTATCGAGCGTGGCGGGACGGCCCCCGCGTCAGGACCGCTCGTCGGGATTGGCGAGGTGTTTACGTCCCTGACCTCACCATCAAGCGGATTGAACGTCTGTGCATCGCCCTTGTTGTGGGGGTTATCCTTTTTGGTGTCGCGGTCTGCTGGACCGTTATGGTTCGGCCCGGGTAAAATTGGCACCGATAGAAGATCGATGCGGCTTATTTCCCTTGCTTCGGACTGTTTAGGTAGTTGCCCGCCTGGTTGACGCTGCTGACCCACGGCGCATTGAACATCATTCCTAGCCGCTTCGGGCGTGACGCTTCGACCAGCGTCTGCCAATCAACATAGCGGCCCATCAGGTCATCAATTGACGACAGCGCTGCACGTGGATTGGTGTCGAACAGGAACGGTGCCAGCGCTTCCGCCTTCGCCTCAGCCTGCTTGCCCATCCCAAGCGCCAGCCGATCGCGTGCCCAGGTGCCAGCGACACGGGCGGCGGTGCCGGGCAGCGATGCCCCACCAGTCGCCAGCGCCGCACCTGCATGGAGCGAGCCTTCCAGCAGCGGGTTGGTCGAGAAATTGGCGTCCGCGATCTGGTTGCGGGCAGTCCGAGAATTGCCGAGTATGGCGTTGCTCGTTTGCTGCAAGCCGCCCTCGATGTCGCGGGTGCGCAGGAGGCGCGGCACATTCGCGTTGCCATCGTACAGCGTGTCCAGTCGGGTACGCATAGCAGGCGTGCCCAGCGTTGCCTCAAACGGGTTGGCGTTGTCACGCACACCAGCCGCGCGCTTCAGAAGTGAGTCCTGAAAGCCCAACCGCATCTGGCGAAGGTGCTCTGGCGTCTGCTGACCAACCTGCACGGCAAGCTGATCGGTCGGCAGGCCATAGGCGTCCTGCCCGCGAATTAGTGCATCACGGGACGCGACTGGCCCTTGGTACACACCGCGCGCCTGGGCATAGGTGGGGTTCAGGCGGTCCATCTCGGACAACAGGTTGTTCTTCACGCCGTTCTGCGCGCGGCCCGCTTCGTCAAGGTTCAGCCGGTTGGTGATCGGGTTTCGGTATTGCTCCAGCACGTCGTCCATACCGCGCTTCACATAGTCGAGCGTCTGCGTGGTATACCCCGGCTGACGCATGGCTTCCCCGGCTCGGGGTGTAGCATTGAACGCCGCCTCTGCCTGCCGCAGGCCCTCTCGCGCATTCTCGACACGGGTGCGCGCGCTGTCCAAATTACCGACAGGGCTGTTGCGCGCCTCGCGATATGCCGCCTGCGCTGCATCAAGATCAGCACGGGCGCGGGCCACAGCGTCGATCTGCCGCGTCGGAGCGGGGTTCAGGCGCACGGTGCCATCAGCATCCTGCACGAACCCCATCTCCATCGGGTTGCGGCGCTCGTTAGCGGCGATCGTCCGCGCCCGGCCGGTTGCGCTGCGCCCGAATGGGGTGTTCAGCAGGCTTTCCAGTTCCGGCGTCGAGGTAACAGGCTGGCGATAGGCCTGTTCGTACAGCGGTGCGGCTGCCGTCTGCGCCTGTCGTGTGAGATCGTCGCTCATCTGTGGGATGTTCGCGGACGGTCCCAAGTCGCGCTCCACCGAACTGACGAAGCGGTCGTATTGCCCCCGATTGCGTGGAATTAGGGCATCTTCCGCGATCTGGGATGCGGCAGGCGAACGACGGGCCGCGGCACCGCCAAGTTCGCGCAAGGCTGGGTTCGTGTCGACCAGGGCCATGGGGATGCCGAGGTCAGCGGCTTCCGTAAGCGGCGCGCGGATGCTGTCCGCGCCGATGCGGTTGATCGTGTTCGCAGCGATCGTGTCAGCGGCATTGAGCGGCGTGGCAGCGGGAAGGGGCGCGCGACCGAAGTAGGTGCGCACCGCATTGGTAGCCGCCTGCCCGGGCTGGGTGCGGATACCAGCGCCGATGCCGGAGGAAATTCCACGGCCCACCAGATTGCCAGCGAATCCGCCTGCCGCGCCAATACCTGCCCCAAGGAAGCGATTGTCATTGTTCTGGCCTGCACCAGACAGGGTGCCGAACGCGATGTCACCAGCGAGGCTGGGGGACGCGAAGCGCGACGCCAAGCCAGTCGCGCGGCTAGCCATTCCCAGACCATACATTGCGCCGAACGTACCCAATCCTTGCCCTGCGAGGGCTGCGTAAGGGTGCGCTGCAAATGCGCCCTGCTTGCGGGCGTTCAGATCGGCCAAATCGCCGCCGCCGAGCATGCTGGTAATTTCGTCGGACGTGCCGCCCAGCACACCGTCGATTGCGGCCATGGCACCGATGCCCACGGGCGATGTTGCGATGTCCTCCCATCCACTGGTGGGCACGTCGCGCGCGCTGTCGAACAGCGAACCCTTGTATTGAGGATGTGCACGGAGCCACTGCCCGGCTTGAGCCACACGGGCAGGATCAAGCTCGCCATATCCGGCGGCGCGCGACAGCATGTTGAGCGTCTCGATGTCTGCGCCTTTGCGCAGCAGCTCGGTCAGCGACTGCTCCAGTGCGGGATTCCGTTCGGTCTTCTGACCACCCGAGGCGAGCCGTGGGGTGCCGAGAGACGGAGCCCCGATCAGTTCAGGACGCTTTGGCGGCGTGTCGTGCGGGATCGGATTGCCGTTATAATCTAGCTGCTGTTGCTTGCGGCCAAGAACGCGTTCCGACAGTTCCTGAAACCGTGCGCCTGGATGTTCCCCAACCACATCCATGGGGTTCATACCGTTACGATCAGCAATTTCCTTATAGCGGACGCGATCAGCGATCAGCGACTGGTTAAGCTGCGCCATTCGGTTCGCCATTTCTTCCCGGAGGCGATGGCGGAACTCAGGACGGAACGTACCCCCGTTGCCAAGCTGCTTTTGAAGGCTCGCGACCTTCTGGTTTGCCCAAGTATCCGCCCCAGCAACCGACGCCTGCTCGCTTTCGCGGACCACGCTGTTCGGGTCCATCACCTTAGCATATGCGTAAATCAGGTTGAGATCGCCAGCCGCATCGCCTTTCGACTCCAGACCAGCTGCATAGCCGGGAAGAGCCTGCATGTACGCCTTGTAAGACGGCAGCGTCTCATAGCTGTTGCGAAGCTGATTGGCTTGCGTGAACGATGCGTTTCGATCCTGTTGGCTACGCTCTTGCTTTGCGAGACGCAGGCGCTCTGCCTCATTTGTCGCCGTGCGATCCGCAGCGGTTGCAGCCCGCATAGCAGCTTCAGACGCCCTTGCATCTGCCCTGTCCGCCCGTTCATCTCGCCGCACCGCCAGAGGATCGCGATTGGTCGTGAACGTGTTGAACGGGTTGCTGGCGCCCGCATCATCGAACTGGTCGAAAGGGTTCTTCTGCATCAACGCGCTCCAACCGTTCCGCGACGGCCAAAATAGGGATCGCAGGCCAGCAAGCCGGGCGTGCAGGAAGCGTAATGTCAGCAC
>CAJYHD010000775.1 GCA_913773715.1 uncultured Sphingobium sp. | reverse complement strand
GACGAGGCGGTCGAGGTATTCCTCGTCCTCTTCGGCCCCATTTGTGAACATCGTCACCGGCGATCCCCGGCGCAGGTACTCGCGCAGCAGGCCGATCCAGAACCCGTCGTAGTCGGGCCGGGTGGCGGACTTGCCGCCGGCCTTGGCATCGTACTGCGCCAGTTCATCGGGATTGGAGATGTTGAGGCCGATCCCCCGGCGCACCGGGACGACGTCGGCGTATTGCAGGCGAGCGATATAGCCCGGGTCCGCCGCGATCGAGGGCGCCACTTCCAACCCCGGAACATGCGCGGCCAGGTGGCGCAGCGACGCTTCATCGCGGACCGACACCGACGCGCAGCGCGACAGAACCGTGTCGAAAAGCTGCGTCGCCCGCTTCGACCAGTTGCCCGACACGCCGACCGCGTGCAGGCCCAGCCTGGCACCGGCACGGGCGGCGATGCGGCTCAGGAGCGCCAGCTTGCTAGGGAAGTTCAGGTTGAAATCGCTCAGCAGGTGCCCGCCGCCAATCACGACCACGTCCTGCGCCCGGAAGTAATCCTCCCAGGCCGGGGCCGCCTTGCGCACGAGGAATGCCTTCAGCCCCGCGGCTACGATCATTGTGTTGATGAAACCCGGCGAATGGCGCAGCAACGCGAGGATGCGGCGCTTTCCTGACACGGCGGTCTCGCCGTACGTTTCGCGCGTCGAAAGATCGAGATGCAGGACCGGCGTGTCGGGCCAGTGCTTCTTGAGGACATGAGCCATGCACTCGGCGATTACACCATCCCCCAGATTGGCCGCATAGACGACGCCGCACACGACGATCCTCGCCTGCGGCGACAAGCGCGCGCGAGCGGGATTGCCAGCCCCTGTGCTTGCCAGTTGATTGCCCATCTCGTGTCAGCTCGCCAAGGTTTTGCGCATCGTGATCATCGTAAATCCCGACGCGATCGATTCAAAAAAACCAGCCTGCCTGCGCACGACGCCAAAACCAGGCTCACCCGCGATACGTGTTCCGGTCACACGGTGCTGTCGTCATGCAAGTAATAGTCTTTATACCAATCGACGAATTTTGTGACGCCCGCGCGAACGTCGGTTTTGGGCGTATATCCAGTCAGCGATTTTAGCAACTCTGCGTCCGCCCAGGTCGCCGGCACGTCTCCGGCCTGCATCGGCATCAGGTTGCGCTCCGCGTTGCGGCCCGTCGCGTCCTCGATGGCTTCGATGAAGTCGGTGAGCTGGACGGCATTGGAGTTGCCGATGTTCACCACGCGCCAGGGCGCGACAGGCGAGAGGCTGTCCCCTTCCGACACGCCCTCGCCCTCGATGGGACGGACAGGCGGCACGTCGATCAGCAGCCGGATCGCTTCGACGAGGTCTTCCACGTACGTGAAGTCCCGCATCATATCGCCATAGTTGTAGACGTCGATCGAGCGACCTTCGAGGATCGCCTTGGTGAACTTGAACAGCGCCATGTCGGGACGACCCCAGGGCCCGTACACCGTGAAGAAGCGGAACATCGTGATCGGCAGGCCAAACAGGTGCGCGTAGCTGTGCGCCATATTCTCCGTCGCCTTCTTGGTGGCGGCGTAGAACGACATCTGGTGGTCAGCTCGGTCGGTCTCGCGATAGGGCATCTCGGTGTTGGCGCCGTAGGCCGACGAGGTCGAGGCGAGCAGCATATGCTGCGGAGGATGGGCGCGCGCCGCCTCGAGCAGCTCGAACGTGCCGACGATGTTGCTTTCCAGGTACGACCGCGGGTTCTCGATCGAGTAGCGCACTCCGGCCTGCGCAGCGAGGTGGACGACGATGTCGGGCTGCTCGGTCACGAACAGGCCCATCACCAGGCCCGGCGTCTCGACGTAATCCTCAATTGCCCGGAAGTGCTCAGATTGCAGCAGCCGGCCCAGCCGCCGCTGCTTGAGCGCCACCTCGTAGTAATCGGTCATGGCATCAAGGCCGATGACCTTGAAGCCATCGCGCAGGAGCCGTTCGCAGACGAACGAGCCGATGAAGCCGGCGGATCCGGTGACCAGTGCGGTGCGCATCGCAGTCAATCCAACCCGAACAGATCGCGGGTGAAGATCTTTTCCCTGATGTCTTGGATTTCATCGGTCATGCGGTTGGCGATGATCACGTCCACCTCGGCTTTGAAAACATCGATGTCCCGCATCACGCGCGAGCCGAAGAACTCCTCCTCCTGCATCGCCGGTTCGTAGATCACGATTTCGATGCCCTTGGCCTTGATCCGCTTCATGATGCCTTGAATCGACGACTGGCGGAAGTTGTCGGAACCCGCCTTCATGACCAGCCGGAACACGCCGACCTTGCCGGGCTTTTTCGCGATGATCTGGTCGGCGAGGAAATCCTTGCGGGTGCGGTTGGCATCGACAATCGCGCGGATGAGGTTCTGCGGGACTTCGGAGTAATTCGCCAGCAGCTGCTTGGTGTCTTTCGGCAGGCAATAGCCGCCGTAGCCGAAGCTGGGATTGTTGTAGTGCGGGCCGATCCGCGGATCGAGGCCGACGCCGACGATGATCTGGCGCGAGTCCATGCCATGCGCGATCGCGTAGCTGTCGAGCTCGTTGAAGAAAGCCACGCGCATGGCAAGGTAGGTGTTGGCGAAAAGCTTGATCGCCTCGGCCTCGTTCGGATCGGTGAAAAGGATCTCGACGTCGTTCTTCTCGGCACCCTGGAACAGCAGGTCCGCGAATATCTGGGCGCGTTCGGAGCGCTCGCCGACGATGATACGCGAGGGGTGCAGGTTGTCGTAGAGCGCACTACCCTCGCGCAGGAACTCGGGGCTAAAGATCACCTGGTCGGTGCCCAGGCGTGCCCGCACATCCTCGACGAAGCCTACCGGGATAGTCGATTTGATCACGATTGTCGCATGCGAACCGGCGTCGAGCGCGGTTTGGATCACCACCTCGACGGAGGAGGTGTCAAACTTGTTGGTATCCACGTCATAATTGGTCGGCGTCGCGACGATCACGTAGTCGGCGCCGGCAAGCGCTTCGTGCGCATCCAGGGTGGCGGTCAGATCGAGCGGACGCGAGGCCAGGAAGTTTTCCAGTTCGGCATCGACGATAGGCGAGCGGCGCGCATTGAGCATCTCGACCCGCTCGGCCGCGATATCGACCGCAACCACCTCGTTGTGTTGCGCGAGAAGAACGGCATTTGAAAGCCCGACGTAGCCCAAACCGAAAACCGCAATCTTCATGCCACGACTACCCCGCAACGCCCTTTCGGCAGCCTCGCACTGAGATCATGCTGCAACTGCACAGTCCGCCTATAGGGCTTTAGACGTAGGTCGAACAGGTATTTTGTCGCCACCGTCCGCCGACCTGACATAACCGCCTGTTCACGAATGTATTTTGCCCGTCCGGAGGGTCATTTGCCGCTTACGGTTGCATCGCAGCCGCGAGCGACTGGGTTCAGAAGCACCTTGCAAGGGCCAAAGCGGACAGGCCGAAAGCCTACCATCGCCTGGATCGCTCGAGCGATTTCGAGACCGCCGTGCACGTCACTCAGTCGGCTGCGACCCGTCTTCAGCGCATCGATCGGTGACTTGGCAGGCAGTGCTTCTCAGGGTACCGGGAAGCACCCGCGCCAAGAGGTGTGGCAACATCTTTCGCGGTGCGCTCCATTGAAGATACAGCTGAATCGCCCCGAAGAGAGCCGCGCCTTCCTCGCGGCATCCTCGCTTGCCTTTGGCATGCTGATCGTTCTCGTACTGGCCACGCCATTCGTCGATATGAGTGGCGCCGTCAGCCCTGAGCAGAAGGTCTACAGACTTTACGGCTATGGTCTGTTAGGCACGCTGCAGGTCGCCCTGATCCCGGTGCGGGGCTGGCAGCGATCGCTGCGGATCGTGAGTGCACCCGCCGGCCTGTTCATCGCATGGTGCGCCCTCAGTGTGGCGTGGAGCCAGCACTTCGATTTAACCGGCAAGCGGCTGATCCTGCTGGGCCTGGTGTACTGCAGCACATTCACTGGTATATGCGATCTGAGCGCTAAGCGATCGATGGGCATCGTTCGCATACTACTGGTCGTGGCGCTCGTGCTCAGCTATGTCGCAGTCATCGCCTTTCCGCACGTCGGCACGCATATCGGAGCCGGGCTTTGGCGTGGGGTAATGGCTCACAAGAACATCGCTGGCACTCTCTGCGCGACCACGGTGATCCTCTTCGCTTTCGACGGCGACAAGATTCCCCTCCCGGCGCGCGCCGGAGTGATCATCGCGGCGCTGATCTTCTTCTACATGTCCTGGTCGAAGACGGCCTGGCTCAGCCTGCCAGTCGCGCTGGCGGCCGGTAGCGTCGCGGCCATCATCGGTCGGCGCCGTCCGACATCTATTTCAACCTGGCGCAAACGACTTCAGTTCACATCGTGCGCCTTGTTCATCCTTGTCCTATTCGGATTGGCTGTAGCGACTCTGCAACAGGAGTTTTTTCTCTCGTTGACGGATGACACGAGCACGCTAACAACGCGCGCAGCGATCTGGCGTCCGATGATTCAGTTCTATCTGGACCACCCACTTCTCGGTTCGGGCTACGGCGCCTATTGGGATGCGTCTACGAACCTAGGTGACGGCCATGTGAGCGGTGCCGGTATGTGGAAGAACGTTGACCAAGGCCACAATGGGTACTTAGACTTGCTCGTACAGGTCGGCTTCCCTGGCTTGGCTTTGGCGCTCTATGCCGCATTCGTGCGGCCCACGGGTCAGATTACGATCATGATGAGCCAAAATCGGCAGCGCGCCGCCTTAGTCGTTGCCCTATTGGTTTTCTTCCAAATCGAAAATATGTCGGAGAGCAGCCTGTTCGCTGATGACACGCTAGGCAACGAGTTCGTTCTACTCGCCCTTGCCTATCTCCAACGCTTCGCCCAGCACTCGTTCAAGAAATCGAGCGCCGACAAAGCGCATGAGGCTGTTAGCGCCACACGGCTTCGTGAACACCGTCAGAAGCTGCATCGTAGCAGTGGCGAGGCATGATGAGGTGCAGGATAACAACCTGCTCTGTTCCTCTTGGTCAGATCAAGCGTCATTAATCACGCCGAGCGGGTGATCTAAGGCTGGGCTAAATATGCAAGCGAAGCTGTGCTCAGGCCGTGTTTGGACGTCTGATGATGCAGCAACAGCGCGCCTTTCGGCGTCTCACCCGCGACGGCGCACTGTCAAGGGGCACTTGACTACCTTGAACCGTGCCGGGGTTGCCGGAAGCTCCAACTCCTGAGAAGGTGGAGCCTATATGAGCAAGACGACGAACAAGTTTGCGCCGGAAATAGGCGAGCGGGCGGTGCGGATGGTGGTCGATCACGAGCGCGATTACCCCTCCAGCTGGGCAGCGGTGATTTCGATTGCGGAGAAGATCGGCTGCGTTCCGCAGACGCTGCATGAGTGGGTGGAGAAGGCTGAGGTCGGCAGCGGCAAGCGCGCGGGCGTCCCCAAAAACGAGAGCGACGATGGCAAGGAGGAAGATGCCCAGAGCTTTGGCTGCCTTTCTCACGCTTGGCCAGAACGTAGGGTCATTCCAAAACGGTGGTTGAGCGGTGGGATGGTTGCCGCGCGGATAGCCGCTACGGGAGCTAGGTTGTCGTCTGGCTCTACCCGCATTCGAGCCACGCTGTTCGTCTAAATCGACGAACTCGGCATCTTCGATGGCATCGTGAGACGGTCGGCTGATTCCGGTGCGAACCAGGTTGTGGTTGTGATCCATATCCACCTTCCGACGCGTTACACCGTGAGGCACGACGAACCATACTGCAGCGACGTCCTGGCCTACTTGCTCAACTCGGCGTTGATCTCGCGCTCGGCTTCAGCAGCGGCGGCAGACGCTTTTGCCGCCGCATCCGCCGCCTCCTCGGCGGCTCTCTCGCCAGCATCACGGGATAGGTCCGCCCGATTGTCGGTGCGCTCGGCATCAGAACGGCTCACCGTCTGCGCGGGCGATGGTACGTCCAATCGGTTGCGTAGTTCTACAATGGGCTTGCCATTGAAGCGAAGATCATCGGTTAACGAGCCCTGATCGAGCGTCACCGTGAACGCACTGGATTGCGGATCATTAACGGGCTGCGCAAACTCGATTGACCACCGCAGCTTGGGCACTTGCACGATCTGCTGGCCTTGCTGCGAGTTGCTCTCGTCGATCTGCAGAGTGCCGGTGCAAACGACCCGATCAATGGGCAACGTGTTGGCGCTTGCTGCATCGGCCACGGTGACGTCGTGAAACGATGCGCGGGCCTGCTCGAACTCGGCGCTGATCTCGCGCGGATCGAGCAGCAAGATCGCCGTGCCGGCTTGCTTGTAGAAGCCCTTTTGGAAGATGCTTTTGACTTCGTTGCTGACGACGTCCTGCACGTCGTTGCGCAGGCAAGCTTGTTGGGCCAGCGAGGGTGTATCGTCTGCCGTCCGGCTGGTGGTTGGACCATTGCAACCGGTCACGACGATGATGGGGATGGTGCAGGCAAGCAGGCGTGAGCAAAGCTTCATGGATGAGCTTCCTTGTTCAGATGAGTTGATGATGTGCGTTGGCGCATCGACGGGCGCAGCAATCAGAGCGTGCACAGGTGGTAGGCAGTGCCGTCGATCGTGACGCGACCACGACCATCAGTGTCGAACTCATGCACGCGGTCAGGCACGGCTTTGCCGCGCTCACCGTTGCTATCGACGACAGCCTGGTTGCGGGTGACAAGACTGCGGTCATTGGGATCGTACCAGAAGGCGTCGACCGTGCCCGAGTTGGTGGTGCCGTGGTACTCGGCGAAGAAGTCGTAGACCTCTGCGCCGGCGATCTGATCGCCACCGAACTTGAGCAGTGTGTCGCCACTAGCGTTGTTGCAGAAATCGCCGGATTTGCCGCTGCCGCTGGCAAGAGTCAGCCCGGAGGCATCGGGACGGCCAGTGACGGCTTGCGACCATGCTGAGAGCATTTGTTCGGCGTTCGTCGACTGCTCGGCTGGCGGTTGCCCCACCGCTGCTGTTCCACCCAAGCCAGAAGCGCCCGAGCTCTTGTGATCAGCCCAGGCTATCACCAGGAAAAACAGCACGACCAAACCAAGCGCGATAACTCCGATACGCCCGACCACTATCAGGATGGTTCCGACGGTCTCGTGCCAGAATGCTTGGCTTTGCCATGGCGAGGAAGCACTCTCTGGTTCTGGCGGCGGCAGTCGGCGTGAAGGTCCTGACCTCTGGTGAGGCAATTTCGCTGGCTCGTGCACGGGACGCTCGTCTGGAACTTCGTCCCACTCGGCATCGATGATGTCGTCACCGCTCATGGCTGCGCACCCAGCGGGGTAGCTAAGGGCTCGGTGTTGCGCCTTCCGCTCGGGTTGGCACCTTCGACCCCTCCGGCGTCAGCTGCTTTCCATCCACATAGATGTGGTTCATCAGTTCGTTGATCTGCGCAGATGTGAACGCGCTTGCGGGGGCATAGGGGAACGAGGCAACCGCCCACTTCGGGCGACCGCCCGCCACAGTGAAACGCAGATCGAGGTCACGGATCGAACGCTCGATCCTGCCGCTGAAGTCGCCGGTGCTGATGTTGTAGCGGCAGACGATCTCCTGGTCATTTGCCGACACCAGCCGACCCGCTTGCAGGCGCGCACCCGTGCCGACTTTGAACTTGAGCAGCGAGGGCTTTGCGAGCGTGTCAAGCCAAGCATTATAGGCTGGAAACAGGTCGTCGCTCACGTCCCATGACGAACCGCACGATCGTGCCGCATCAATCTTCATCTGCAGTCCGCGCGGCGATGGTGCTGAGGCCAGTTGCCGGGCGCCGCCAGGCTGACGTTCGCGCTCAGCTTTCCATGCGGCTAGCCAACCTGAGACAGCTTTCTTCGCACCAGTGTCCTCGAAGGAGACGACCTGCCACTTGCCGTTGTCCCAAGCGAGCTGGGCAACAACGCCGCCACCCCACAGTGGATCATTGTTGAAGTGGGCTGCATCTTGTGGCGCAAGCGTCATCGAGAACGCCATGGTGCAGCGGCCCTGATCGCTGCCGCCCGCCCAACCGCCGAAAGACCACTCGGTGATGGCAGCCCGGCTTATGATTTCCTGCGCAAGCGCATTATCCTTCTCGGCCGAGATGCGCTCACCACCGGGACCAAACACGTGGTAGCCCATCATCCATGCCACGTAGTTGATGGCGACCTGCTGATCGAGGCAGGCGTTCTTGGCTGGCGTAGGTCGAGTGGGCGGGGTGCCGATGATGCTGCGCATCATCGTACCAACATCCTGAGCGGCAGCTGGACTCACCGTGAGGCTGACGATCGCCGATGTGCAGAACAGTAGTCGGGCCGTGCGGCGCATCACCTTGCCTCCATTATCAATGGAGGCACCCGGTCTAAGCCGGGTGTTGAGAACCTCGCACACACGCAAGGCGCCGCCGACTTTAGGCGAGCCTTGGACATGCACGACGGCCACCCGGCCGAGGAATCTCGACCGGCGTGTGTGATAAGAGGTTCTCAAGCCTCCCCTGCGGGACTGACCGCAGGTGAGACTGCTATGTGTCGCGTCCGAAAAAACTGCAAGTCTGTACGTGGAGTCGCTCACATGTCGTCTCCCGTCATTATGGTGAGCACGCGGCAGGTAACGGCTTCGTCGCTGGGGTCAGGCGAGCCGAACTCTAGGTTCAGGTCGTATGCGTCGATCTTCCAGAAGTAGGCCTCAGCGGCCAGGGTCACCTTGCCGAAGTCGTGCTCGCCCCATGGATCGTTGCGGTGATCAAAGGCGTTGAACATCCGCACGGCATTGAGCACGGCGGCGATTTCGGCTGCCGACAGGGCCGCAACCGCGTGGGTCATCATGACACGTCCGCCTCTGCCGGTCCGCCGCAATCGATCGTTGAGAGATCTAACCTTGCTCGTCTTTCGCGAACGCACGTCTTCATCGTGGCAAACCATGCCAACGTTCCTTTCTTCTGCCGGTGGTAAATGGTTGCTCGGCGCTAGCCGAGAGGCTCCAGCGCCAAGCGCATGATGCTCAAGGCGGGGATCACGTTGGTACCCTTGCGCAAGCCGACGCTGTCCTTGCGGACGTAACGGCGCGTGCCAGAGTCAAAGAGATGAAGGGTGTTTGCCGTGCAGGCAGATACGACCGTGAAGTGGTCGAGACCCACCGCACCGATCAGGCGGATCATCACCGGTTTACCAGCCGCCAGGCTCTCTTCGATCCAGTTGAAGGCGTGATCGACAACCCACTTGGCTTGAGCCGGCCGTTCAACGCTGACGGTGAAGCTATCACTGCTCACCAAGGCAGCAACATGCCTGGCAATCGCCAACTGCCGGCGCTGCTCGACACCCCAAGTGAGCGCCTCGTGCAAAGCACCCTTGCGAGCTAGACGTTCGGTCGATGCGGCGTAGACCTTGCTGCTGTCGGTCAACGAAAGCGGCGCACCATGTGCCGAAGCAGTAGACGGGCAGCGTTGATGGCAGCGTAAACGGCACAAAGGTAGTCGAGTTCACCCTGACGAAGCGGATTGATTTCCCGACGAATGGCCAACCCACCATTTCGACCTTTAGCGCTCGGATGACCGCCTTGCCGGGTAAGAGCATGACTACCGTCAGGCCTATCGCCTCTCACCGCTGTCACAGCAGGTCCACCAACCGCTTCTGGACGGCGCGATCGCCCTCGATGTACCCTTCTGTAGTCGCAAGATTGCGGTGACCGGCAAGCTCCTGCACATCACGCAGACTACCGCCGACCTTGGCCAAGGCGCGAGCTGTCATCGTGATCATCGTGCGTCGGCCGCTATGAGACGAGCAGCCTTCTAACCCAAGCTCACGGTACTGCAGGG